>JALSYJ010000053.1 GCA_027071965.1 Robiginitomaculum sp.
TAGCATGCAGTTGTGACCAAATTTTTACGGTTAAATGAAGGGGTTGTTCTATGGCTTGGACCGAGGATCGGGTTGAGATATTAAAAAAACTGTGGATAGAAGGTTTAAGCGCCTCTCAAATTGCCACAGAAATGGGTGGGGTTACCCGCAATGCAGTGATCGGCAAAGTACACAGGCTGGGACTGTCTGGCCGGGCTACACCTTCAAGGCCACCTAGAGCCAGACCACGTCCCAAGGCTGCTGCTCCACGCAAGACTGTTGCGGCTCCTGCGGTAAAGTCATCACCGGCCACGCCGGCTCCGCGTCGCGAAGAGCCGGTTGCGGCACCCATCGAGCCCCAGAAACTTCCCAATGGCAAATTTGCCACTGTCCTGACATTGACGAACAAGCTTTGCAAATGGCCAATTGGTGATCCGGCAAAACCGGGATTTAAGTTCTGTGGCCGGGGTTCCACCGATAGCTCTCCTTATTGCAAGGAACATGCAGCCCAAGCCTATCAGCCCCAGACCCGTCGCCGCCGCCGTCCTGCTACCAGATCAGCCGGTACTTTGGATAATCTTGCTGCAGCCAAACGTGGTTATAACTAGAGCATTTTTAGCAAAAGTGGGAACCGGTTTTGCGGTTCAAAAATGCGATAAACAAAGATTTGCATTTTTAGCAAAAGTGGGAAGATTTTTTAATGTCCTATCGCCTAGCGGCTACTTGAGGACGGGTTTTTGAGGTTGGCTGATTGCTGCAAATCAGGGGATAGACAGGGGTGAAGCCAGTATTTTATCAGGTATTGGCCCTGATCCTTTGCATCATTGTGTTGATTTCTCTGGCGATTTTTACGGTTTTTGGATTATTGTTGCGTAATTCTTCTCTTACCTGGCTGGTACGCAGTAATTGTAAGGTTCTCTTGCATATATTGCCTGAAACGGTTCCTAAAGTCAGCACCCCGCCCTCAACCAGTTGCATTAGTGCTCTGCCAGCTTCAATGGGGTCTTTGTTTTGATATTCAAGTTTGCGTATGATGCCGGTGTCAGCAATTATGTCGGCGCATAATCTATCCAATTGCGTGCTTAATTCATCCTTGTCGCCCTGTTTGAAGGAGCTGCTTAATACTGATCGCTGTGCCTGAGCTATATTGGCAATTACGTTCAATGAGTTTTTTGATCTTTTTACGAACCAGCTACGGGTTTTGTGAGAACCAATTACTGCGCGCAAAAAAGAAGCAAGTTTTACCTTATTCTGATCCCCAACAATGCTTTCTTCGAGACGCAGTAAGCAGCCTATTTCTTCGGCGGCACTGTTGCTGTGTCGTTTTAACAGGCTGTGTATAGCGTCATTCTCAAGCAAGCGCTTGGATCGAATGTTAAAGGCTTCGGAAACCTGATCAAGAGGAGCCAGTGCCCGGTTCACCGCAACCAGACGATCAGCAATAGAGCGATTTAATGCCACTTCTTTTTCAAAATTGTCAGGGCAAAGTCTGCGCGGGCCGCACAATTCGTTAAAAATTCTGGCGGCAAGGGCGCTTTGCGTCATGGGTAATCGCTTTGATGTTAGCGCTTTGGCGAGCAATCTGGAGCCGTCACTCCCTGATTCGGGTGGTTTTCCCATCAACATGTCAGTAATGCGGTCAAGGCGATCTCCCAGGGTATCCCCTCCTACCATCTTGTTTAGTGCATGGGGCAAGGCGACAATTTCAGAAGTAAATTCATCAAGCATATGGATGCTGTCCGCGCAGCCCTCTCCCTCCACCAGTGCATCAGATACGCAGCCAGCTAAAAAGGCGACTTTTTGATCCCACTCTTGCATCGTAGATAGAGCTTTTGCCAATGCATGATGCAAGGCAAAGGCGGTATCAGAATGTTTTTTGGCCGCAGCAAAAGTAGCAGCATAACCTTTCTTGTGAAAACCGGGTAATTTTCCTGTTTTTTCCAGTTTGCGCAGTCGATCTGTGGCTTTGTCGGCAAGGTCGGTCAGCTTGCGAACTACATGTTGCACTGAACATTCTTGCGCCCCGGCCTGGGCAATGGCCACTTTTTGAACGGCATGTTGGCGGTCAAAACCGGCTGCGGCTAAGCGCTCTGCCATATCTGATCGGTATAAAAGCTCAATGACGGTAATATTATTTCGTTTTAGCCACGGCCCCAAAGCCCGGCCAAGGGTTCTGCGTGCGTGTAAGGCATAAAGATCAGAAGGACTGGAGCATGGCGGATCCATTTTCTTGTCTTCGCGCAATTTTCGCTGATGGGTTTCCGGGCCTTTGGAGAAAATCTGTGTGGAGTGAAAAATATCATTGGTTTCATCAAAGGATTCTTTGGAGACCCGAACAGAGCATTCTTCCGATTCGCCACGGGCTTCAATGGCAATCTCGATGGCTTCTTTGCGATCCTCGCAGGCTTGGTGCAATAACCATCCCGCCTTTCGATGTTTCTTTACATAGACCTCATAGTGAATACTCGCGCTCATAAAATCACCCCGAATTCAAATTTCAGAGTGATATTAACACCAAAGGCCTTAAAGCCTTATGAAAGCCATATTCTCGCCTGCATTGCGTCTAACAAAAAGCTGAGTACACTGTTATGGCAAATCGAGGGGGAGTTTATGACCAATATTGCACTAGTGGATGATGATCAGAATATCCTGACCTCGGTTTCTATGTTTTTAGAAAAAGAAGGCTATACGGTTCGTGTTTATCATGACGGTGTGACGGCTCTTGCTGCTTTGACTGACATACCTCCTGATCTGGCCATTTTTGATGTAAAAATGCCCCGTATGGATGGAATGGAATTGTTGCGCCGCTGGCGACAGGTTTCAGAAGTTCCGGTTATTTTCCTTACCTCCAAGGGTGATGAAATTGACGAGGCATTAGGTCTTACGCTTGGGGCAGACGATTATATAACCAAGCCGTTTTCCCAAAGACTGCTTGCCGGACGTATCAAGGCAGTATTGCGACGAACACAAGGGTCGGCAACTGCAAGTCAAGATGATGATCAAAAAGTAATTGTCAGGGGAAACCTTACTTTGGACCCTAATCGGCATTCTTGTGTGTGGAATGGTGATCCGGTGCGATTAACTGTTACCGAATTCCTTATACTGCAGGCGTTGGCCAACAGGCCGGGATATGTGAAATCCCGTGACCAATTGATGGATGCAGCCTATGATGATCAGATATATGTGGATGACCGGACAATTGACAGCCACATAAAACGGTTGCGTAAAAAATTCCGAATGGTGGACAAACAGTTTGACTCGATCGAAACTCTCTATGGCGTCGGATACCGCTACAACAATACCTGACCAGAAATGGTCTTTGGGTTTCTGGCGCCTTTCGCGTCAAATATTATTAGCGAACATGGCCGGGCTATTGGTGCTGGTGACAGGGGTGCTGGTGCTTGATGAAATGCGCCAGGGGTTAATTGATGCCCGTATTGCCAATTTACGGGCGCAAGGCGAGCTGATTGCAGGGGTGATCGAGGAAACTGCCACTGTAGGCATGCCCACTCCAAAAATGGATCCGGTACAGGCCGAGGCAGTGATGAACGGCCTGTTTCTGTCTGATGCCGCAGCCCGCGTACAATTGTTTGATCGCTTTGGCACAATGATCACCGATAGTAATATTTTGCGTGATCGAATCCGTGTTGACAGGCTGGGGCCGGTAGATAAGCAAGATGGTCTTGGTGGCTGGTTTTCCAAAGCTGTTAAAGATCTGGGATCGTTTTTGGACAAGCTGAACCCGGTATCAAAAACCAGATCCATTCCAAGACGATCACGCAGCGAGGAAGTTGCCACTGCCTTACTTGGTGAAACCATTGCCGGCGAACGGGTTGATGAAAACGGCAATCGCGTGGTCAGTGTTTCCGTACCGATACAGCATGTGGTAGCTGTTTTGGGGGTGGTGACTGTTGAGAGTGATGATGTGAATGAGATCATTGCGTCGGAGCGCAAGGCTTTGATACCCTTTATCCTGTTTGCTGTTTTGGTGACAATTCTTTCTTCCCTGACCCTGTTTTGGCTGATTGCGCGGCCAATAAGTGCTTTGGCTCTGGCCGCTGATCAGATTCGACGAGGCTCTGTATTACCAACCAATATTCCAGATTTTTCATCCCGCCGTGATGAAATCGGCGAACTATCCAAATCACTTACCAGTATGACCAGGGCGCTTTATGACCGGCTGGAGGCAATTGAAAGTTTTGCTGCTGATGTTGCTCATGAAATCAAGAACCCGCTAACCTCAATCCGAAGCGCTGTAGAAACTCTACCTGCTGCCAAAGATGATGAGTCACGGGAAAAACTGTTACATATATTAAATTCCGATGTGTCGCGCCTTGATCGGCTTATTACGGATATTTCTGCTTCTTCGCGGCTTGATATTGATCTGGCCCGGGCCCGGGCCCGGCCTGTTGACCTTGTTCTTCTTATTCATGGGGTTATAGAGATTTATGCTAATTTGAAGTCTGCAAACAAGGCCAGGGTGATCTTTGATCCGGGCTTGCAGTCCTCGCTGATTATTTATGGTGCCGAAGAGCCGCTGGCCAGAGTTCTGCAAAATCTGATCGATAATGCTATTACGTTTTCACCAGAAGAGGGCAAGGTTTTTGTTCGCCTTCTGGATATTGGTGAAATGGTTTGTATTGAAGTTGAGGACCAGGGTTGTGGAGTTCCTGCAGATAATCTTGAGACTGTATTTTCAAGATTTTACACTGACCGACCGCAGGGGCAGAAATTTGGTGCCCATTCCGGTTTGGGGCTTTCCATTGTTCGCCAGATCGTAACCGCTCATAAGGGGCGTGTATGGGCTGAAAATGTGGTTGATAAAAATGGCGAGGTAACAGGAGCAAAATTTATTGTGGAATTACCTAAAAAACTCGGACAATAATGCTGGTCAGTGCGATAAGTTTGGGTTTTAATCGCAGGGTCTTGTTAGGGAGCGGACATGATTGGGCTGGTAATTGTAACCCATGGCCAATTGGCTGAGGAATTTGCCAAAGCGCTTGAGCACGTTGTTGGCAGTCAGGAGCAATTATCGTTTATTTGTATTGA
>JALSYJ010000054.1:0-1765 GCA_027071965.1 Robiginitomaculum sp.
GAGATCATCACCGTGTTACGCGGGCATTATCAAATGCGAGATGCCTTGATGGATGCGCTTGGTGTTGAAGGCTTAAATCCTAAGAAAAAGGCCTTCAAGAAACCACGGGGCAAAAAGGGCCTATATCGGCCAAGGTCGTGGTGAGATGATCTTAAAAGGAAATACCCGCTCGAATGCGAGCGGTCTGGCGAAGCACTTGGAAAATACCCGCGATAATGATCATGTTACCGTGCATGAATTACGCGGCTTTGCCAGTGAGGATTTTAGCGAAAGCCTTTTGGAAGTCGAAGCCATGGCCAAGGGGACACGGTGCCAAAAGGAATTTTATTCGCTCTCATTTAATCCGCCGATGAATGTGTCAGCAGATAGAGAAGTTTTCTTGGATGCGATAGCGCAATCCGAGAAGAAGCTTGGTTTTGAAAACTTGCCCCGTGCCATAATTTTTCATGAAAAATATGGCCGTCAACATGCCCATGTGGTGTGGAGCAGGATAGACCCTGAAACTGGCCTTGCTCGCGACATCAAGCATGATCGCTTAAAATTGCAATCGCTTTCCATTGATCTATATCTACAGCATGGTTGGGAATTACCGGCTGGTCTTAAAGACAAAGCCCAAGCCAAAAAAGAAAACTTCAATTTGGCTGAGGCTAGGCGTGCCGATGAGGGGCGAAGCGACACAGTAAGCAGCAGGGAGCGCATTGTTGAAGCGTGGGAGAAGTCAGAGGATAAGAAAAGTTTTGAGGCGGCGTTAGCAGAAAATAATTTGGTTTTAGCCAATGGCAAACGCGGCTTTGTCGTGGTTGATCTGCAAGGCGACATTAATGCCGTGCCGCGTTCTGTAGGAGAGCGCAAGCGCGTGGTGGAGGCAAGGCTTGGCTCACCCGCTTCATTGCCTTCTGCCGAAGAGGCCAAAGCCCATATGAAGGACTTGCGCGCCCGATTAAAGGATCAGGTGGTTGAGGCGCAGCGCGTAAAACAGGATCAAGCACTGGAAGCACTATCTTTTGAGAAACAACAAATGGTGGATAGGCAGAGAACTGAGCGAGAAAAATTGCTCAAAGCGCAGGAAAAGCGCCAAGCTATAGAATCCCGTGCTAGAGCAGATCGCTTGCGTGGTGGCCTTGTTGGTATTTGGGATCGCCTAACCGGAAGATATCAGCGCACCAAGCGTGAAAACCTGGCCGATAAAGAAGCCTGTAATGCTCGCGATACCAAAGAGCTACAAAAGCTGGTCAGCACGCAAATTACTGAACGACAGGAATTACAGCTTCGGATTGAAAAGGCTGAAAAGATAAGTGCAGGAGAGCAAGAAGACGGTCAGGCCGTGAAGATTGACCCAGCGGATTTAAAGGTAAGGCAGACGGCGGATGCAAAGGCACAGGCTGTTAAGAAAGCTAGGCAAGAAAAACTGGAACGTGAGCGTAAAGTTGAACCGCCTCCGCCGCCAGAACTTGATCCTAACAAGCCTAAAAACAGACCGCGCTGAGTTAATTAGCAGGAAATAAAAAACTCTTTTAAAAGAAATGATAATGCGATATCCTTTCTTAGTGAGATTTCTTAAGAAAGGATAGTTTACTAGGTGGATACGAAAAGAAAGGTTGAGCGAATTGGTAAGTTTGTCGAAACCGCCGTCGGTGGTGAGCGAGTTCGCGCCTTTGTGCCGCCTTCTTTGCCACCAGTGCCACCACTTCAATTGGAGGGATTATATGGCTTGATGGAAGAAGCCAATAGGGCTTTGGGTCGTCTGGATGGCGTAGCCTCAATA
>JALSYJ010000054.1:1775-5026 GCA_027071965.1 Robiginitomaculum sp.
CCATTATTCCTCTATATGTATGTGCGTAAAGAAGCGCTCCTTTCTTCTCAGATTGAAGGCACTCAATCATCTCTTTCTGATCTTCTTTTATTTGAAAGCGATGAAGTGCCTGGTGTTCCTTTAGGTGATGTCCAAGAAGTATCTAACTATGTTGCAGCCATGAATTATGGGCTTGGACGAATGCGCGAAGGCTTTCCATTATCCCTGCGCCTCATTCGAGAAATTCATAACATTTTGCTATCAAAAGGCCGTGGAAGCACAAAACAGCCTGGCGAATTTCGTCGTTCTCAGAACTGGATTGGCGGCACAAGACCGGGCAATGCCATATTCGTACCGCCACCATTCAATATGCTTTCTGATTTGTTGAGTGACTTTGAAGGGTTTATCTATGAGGAAAAATCCGGATTACCCGTTCTTATCAAAGCGGCACTCATTCATGTGCAATTTGAGAGTATCCATCCATTCTTGGATGGCAATGGGCGGTTAGGCCGTTTGCTAATTACATTCCTGCTCTGTGCAAAAGATGTCTTAAAGGAACCGATCCTTTATCTCAGCCTGTATTTTAAAACACACCGCAGGCATTATTACGATCTCTTGCAAAGGGTGCGTGAAGACGGTGATTGGGAGGCGTGGATTGAATTTTTCTTGGAGGGCGTAAAAGAGACTTCTGATCAAGCTACACAGACTGCTAGACGTATTTTGTCCATTTTTGAGCAAGATCAGCGCGCAATTGAGAAGCTAGGTCGTCCAACTGCATCTGCTTTGCGAGTGCATCAATTTTTGCAATCAAAACCAATTCTTTCAGTCCCTTTAGCGGCCAAAGAACTTGGATTATCTGCACCAACAATACGAAAATCAGTCGAGCATTTAGTATCACTTGGCATTGTACGAGAAATAACCGGTAAAAAACGCGACAAGCTCTTTGTCTACAAGGAGTACCTCGATATTTTGAATGAAGGCACTGAGGTGCTGTAGTTGCTTTTTTTCCAACCGGCCAACTAACCGACCACACAGTCTGCCTTAGTGGAATAGACCCGTACGGGATCATTTTTGGTGTTTGGGCAGTAAATTAGCTAAATCATCCCGATAGGGATTATTTTCGCAAGTTGTATTGGAAAAATAAGTGGACCTTGCCTTATGCGCATGCCGCAACGGCTTGTAGAATTAGTGTTGTAAGAGGCCGTTCGGCCAAGAATGATCGGCAAGCGATTCCGTCGCACAGTCCTGTGCTCCTGTTAAAATAGGTGAGATGCGAGGATGGCCAGGCTTAGGGAATTTTCCCTCGGCGCACTTCAATAAAAATGGACGGTCTCCCGAGGCTCAGGGCAAAGCCCTTGCGCCCGCCGTCAATTTTTCTTTCCGTTTGCACACCCTCTTTTCGCCAAAGGGCAAGGTTGCATACGCAACCCATCTCCAATGGAAGGAAGAAGAAAATGAATAAGGAAACTCACAAATTCACATGGCAGGGCATCGAGATAGAAGCGAGCTATGATCCAGATGGATATGCTCCATTCGCCCATCTTGAAATCAAAAGTATCAATCCAGAGCGTGCGCCTTTGCCCATGACTGAAACTGGCTATAAATCACACTTCCACCAGCAAGGAACAATTGAAGCACATCAAGGCGGAGTTATCGGTCAAGTTACGGCTTGGTTGGACGAGGAAGCGCAGAAGCCTGAATGGAAAGCGCATATAGAGGCTAGCCGTCAGGGGACTTTATTTTGAGGGTTGCACTGATTGTCAATGTATAAATTGACAAATAAATATTTTTAGTATATGTATATATATACAAAATAACGCAATATGTATATGTATAGGTGGACAAATGAGCGTCAAAGGCACAGTGAGAAAGCAATATCAGGACATAGTGGATCAGGCTGTAAAGCATGTGAAGGGGTTATCTATACCCGCAGAAGGCTGGCTGGTTACCATTAGAAAGGCTCTAGGTATGTCTGGCATAAACCAAGCCAAGCGCCTTAACGTCACCCGTGCAGCAATCGATCAAGCTGAAAGGGCTGAATTGGAAGGTGGAGTCACGCTTAAATATATGGATAAGGCGGCTAAGGCGGTTGGTTGCAAGTTTGTCTATGCAATTGTTCCAGAGACCAGCATTGAAGGTATTATCGAAGAGCAAGCGATCAGGAAAGCCACAGCGCTAGTAAAGAAGGCTGGCGGTCATATGGCGCTTGAAATGCAATCTCTCACTGACAGCCAGACTGATAGCGAAATAAAACGTTTGGCCGAAGAGTTTATTCGGGACATGCCTCCTAAGTTTTGGGAGGGTGTATGACCTATAAAGAACCTGATGGAGCAACGCCACTCGATCCTGATGAACGTGAAGGATTGAAATTTAAACACATCACAACGCGCGGTGAATTAAATGAGCTAGAGCAAGCCAATATCGCAAATGGCTTGCTTTGGCTGGAGCGCCGCCGCAAGTCAGATGTTCTCACTGATGAATTTATGAGGAAGTTGCACAAGCAGCTTTTGGGAGATGTTTGGCGTTGGGCTGGAAAATACAGATTGACTGAAAAGACTATTGGCATTGACCCGATACAGATCTCCGTCCAATTGCGGATATTGTTGGATGATGCGCGATTTTGGGCTTTGAATGGAACGTATCCACCATTAGAGGCCGCCGCTCGGTTTCATCACAGGCTGGTTCAAATTCACCTGTTTCCCAATGGCAATGGTCGTCATGCTCGTATTGCAGCAGATATCTATCTGCAAGAAGCTTTTGGGGAAACCCCTATCGAGTGGGCGCATGGCTTTGATCTGATGGTCGATAATGAAAGGCGTAAACAGTATATCAGCGCACTGAGAGCCGCTGACCGTGGAGAGTTTGAATTGCTCCTTGCTTTTGTTGGGGCAGAATAATGTTTCAGTCACAGCGCTAACCTGGCTTTATATGGAAGCAAGCTGTCAGAATGACAGTTTCTTATATAGGGTGGCTCTAATGCCTCTCTGCGGGCATCTGGGCTGGTTTTTGGTTGTTAGTTGATCAAATGTGGAAAAACACCAATTTTTGATCGATTTTATGTATGCGGTTTATGGTGAAAAGTTACACAATACTTACACAATTTCTTACACAGTCAAAAATTGGTAAATAATTTTTATATTATTTTCAATATGTTATACATCAAATTTTTAACAATTAAATCATTCAAAATCCGTTGACCTAACGGTCGTGCCAGTTCGATTCTGGCCGGGGGCACCATTTTTGTTTCCTACCGCTTCGCTGCTTGAGGAATC
>JALSYJ010000055.1 GCA_027071965.1 Robiginitomaculum sp.
AGAACATGTTCATACGAGCCAGGTTGTAGGTAGTGTGGTTAATTTCCTGACCGAAAAAGCCATCTTCGATAATATGCGCATCAAAATGCTTTTTTGCTTGGAGTAGTAATGAGCCAGACCCACAAGCTGGGTCATAAATTTTATTGACCTTGTCTTGCTTGTGCATAGCAAGCTGTGCAATTAGCTTGGAAACATTTTGCGGGGTGAAAAATTCACCACCCGATTTACCCGCATTGGCGGCATAGTTGGAGATTAGAAATTCATAAGCATCACCGAACAGGTCGATTTGTGACCCATGGAAATCACCAAAATCCAGTTCTGCTACACCTTTCAGCACATCTGCAAGGCGCTTGTTTTTTGCCGCCACCGTATTACCAAGGCGGTTGCTGGTTGTATCAAAGTCGGCAAACAGGCCTTTGATGTCTTCTTCGGAAGGGTAGCCGTTGGCTGAACTTTCGATGGCGGCAAAGATGGCGGCAAGATCGGTGTTCAGGCTTTCATTTGTGTTAGCGGATGCGGCAATGTTAGCAAACAGCTGGCTGGGGTAGATAAAGTAGCCCTTGGTTTTGATGGCATCGTCTTTAATCTCTGGCGTAATAACGCTATCGGATAGCTGAGCATAGTTTATGCTTTCATCATCGGCCTCGATATAGCTGGCAAAGTTTTCGCTTATAAAGCGGTAAAACAGAGTACCAAGCACGTACTGCTTGAAATCCCAGCCATCGACCGCCCCACGGACATCATTGGCGATTTGCCAAATTTGTCGCTGTAATGCTTTGCGTTGTTCGCTGCTTGTCATTTAGTTGTTCCTCTTTGTTTTTCCTGTTCTACTATCCAACGGTCAATTTCGGTTCTACGAAACCGCCACGATCCACCAACCTTGAAGCCTGGAATTTTACCCTCAGCAACAAGCCTGTAAGCGGTTTTTTCCGTAAGTTTTAAATACTCAGAGACTTCCTTGATGGTCATGATATCTGTGTTCATAGCTATCCCAATGTATATTGTTGCTGTAGGAAAATAAGGTAAAATTCAGGAAATGGCAAGCTAAACTATTTAAAAAGCAGGAAGATTTTGTGATTAACAGCGCACCGACATGAAGATCTGAAGCACTCCATCATGCCAGTGCGCGTACGTTCCGGTGTATCCGGATTGATAGACCGGACAGCTGGGCGAAAGGATTGCTCAGCCTGACAGGCGCAATGCGGGTTCGCCGCCGTTCCTGCCACCGTGATTGCTCCATGTTTGATCGTGACCAAACGAAACGGCTTCTCCCACGGTCCCGGCGCTTGTTACGGCCCGCACGTAAAAGGATCCCGGTCTCCTTATTGCCTTTTGAATGGCGCTCAAGATCAAATCATTTGGCATTTTTGACCGAGCGACCTTGCTTCAGCTTGATTTTACCTCTCCCGCATCCGGATTACCCAAAGATGTCATGTCTGCAATCTTTTGAAACTCCTCCAAAATATCGGGATAATTTTTGCTTAAAAAGCGGACAATCTGTGCATTCTCCAAAAGGCGCACAAGGTAATTTTTGGCAAATTGTAGCACTAGATTTTTCTGGCCGCGTTCATCCTTGATCAATTTGTATTCACGCTCCAGCCGGGTTAATTCCTTTTGCATGCGCGCACGTTTTTCTTGGCTAAGAGCGGCTGTTTTGGGTTTGCTTGCATTGACGAGTTGCTCCGGCGGCGTTGTTTCCAGCAGGGCGCGGGCGTAGGGAACGCTAAAAGCATTTGTATTAAATTAGCATGGCTGTTTCGATCTGGCGCGGCGGCTGCATTTTTTAAAGAACGCGAAAAATTCGAAATCCTCTGTGGCAAAAAAAATGTCAGTATTAAAAATCTGGAATTGCAGATGAATTAGCATTAAGTTGTCCATCTACTCCTTCAAAAAAATGACTAATACTCTCCATGACATCCTGAATGTTTTCCACGTCAATCATTTCTTCCGGTAGAATAATAAGGGAACCATCTTTATTATGAGCATATCGAAATGCAAGTGAATATTTATCCAGATCGTGAAAATCTTTGATGATTTGTTCCACTACCAAAATGGAACTTTCTTCCGATCCTACTTCAATAATAATCTGCTTACACAGTTGCCAGAGTTGCCAGAGATCATGATTTTCAAAATCATTGATTTCTACATTCGAATAATGCCCGTACTGCATAACGATCCATTTCATCGCCTGTTCAATGCCATGACGGTAATTAAACAGAGCGGGATAGATTAAAAAGTTTCGTTCATACGTGTACTGTTGGCACACATCAATTAAGACTGATCCCGCTTTTATATAACCACTCCATATATGCACATGCCGTGAAATCTTATCTTGCGCAAAATCTACACCACGATCCCAGTCTTGGGACTCTTGAAGCAACCTGCCCCCTTTTTTTGGCCAGCGGTATTTTTGCCTTAGTATGTCTGTAAATTTCTGAGGACGTTTGTTGTTCATTGTTAAAGGATGCCGCTTCCAAGAATGAGCAGACAATTGTTCATTTGCGTATATATCGGCTCGTTCGGTTTCAGATCCTTCATACGTGTTATAGATTTTGTCATACATTTCTCTAACACCCTTGGCGAAAGGGTAATCGGCATGATCTTTGAAATCATTATCAAAACTATCGCCAGCACGCCATCCCATAGAACGCAGAAATGCAGTGCGTGCCATACTGTTAGCACCGAAAAAAACAATAAGAAATTCGTATCTTTGAGAATCTGAACATGATTCAATCTGCTTAACTGTCGCTTTGCAAAGCATATAATATCCATATGCTTGTCTACGCAGATTCTCTTGGTCGGAAAAATCGTGGTTCGCCCGATATTGGACGATAAATGAATGGGCTATTCTCGCTGCCTCTTGGTATTTGCCTGAATTGATCATCTCTTGGCATATCCCTAGAAGATCAGAGATGCTTCGAGGTGTTGTCGCTCGCCCCAAAAGTTTGTTAATAATTCCCATTTTCTTCTCACTTTTTATCCGATGTCTAAACTTAAGTGCTCTCAATGTCAAGAAATAAAGGACTTGAGCCGTCCTTCGCCGCAAACGAGATCATATCCATTTCCATCATCGGAGGGGCGAACTGTCACAGGCTTTTTTAAGCCGATCCGTGAGATATTGCCCTTTACCTCCTGAAAGCTTTTTTTCGGTGCGATCCCGCGTGTTGGTGACGTGGATTTGCTCAATAGAGATCATCTCAATTTTGTATTTTTCTGCCATTACGCGGCCTCCTGTATATTTACGCGCTGCGTAAGGGAAAAGAAATCTTCAAGATCATCAAAACGGTAGCAATCAAGTGCTAAGCCGTTATTATCAGCCAGCCGGAGCTGTGGATCTTCAACATCGAGCGCAGGCAAAATGTAATAATCAAGCGGCTTTTCATTTGCCTCATCCATGCGCACAACAATGGTGATGTCCGGCCTAAGCCCGCTATCCAGCCGGACTTTCCAACGATTGCGCCCGGCCTTGGTCTGAAAGCAGCGTGAAATAACGATGGATACTTTGATCTCGTCATTGACCACGATCATGTCCGAAGCTACCTCACGGTGTACCGTGCCGCCGAGGTCTTGAATGCGATGAATGACTCCCTCACAGATATCCGGATAAAGAGAGCGGATATGGCGGTTGGTCTCGATATAGCGCATATCTCGGTCTGGTGTATATTCCACCAACTTATAGGCGCGCAAAAGACTGCCGAAGCGGTTAGCATAAGCACTGCTGGAAGGCATTTCATCTGCTTCATCAATCAGGATCCCTGAAAGCCAGCCTTTACGTTGGTGCAGCTTCTGCAACTTTGTAAGCAATTCTTCATCGGAATATTTGCGGCTGCGCTCGGCAATAATGCCCTGCGCTGTGTAAAAATAAGGGGTATCAACTATAGCCTCAAATACGCCGTCCGCGCGCACCCACATCTCTTTGTCATTCACAATGCGGCGTTTTTTCAGCTTAAAAGATGTGCGGTTAAAAACATTGTTACCGATATATTTTTCATTAGTCAGAACTTGATGGACTGTGCCGCGTGTCCAAGGCCGATCAAGGTCAGTTGTTTCACCTTGCTGGTTAAGGCGCTCTGCAATTTCTTTTTCATTTATGCGGTTATCAACGAAGCTACGGTAAATCCAGCGCACAGTATCAATTTCACCTTGCGGCCCCGGTACCAAAATAACGCGATCAGTTTGCAGGCTTTTATGCTCGCCGCGTTTGAGCGTACCTTTTTCATTTCCCTGTTCATCGATAAGCATACGCCGTAAGCCGTAGCCAGCAGGACCGCCTTGACGGTATCCTTTTTCAATCAAACGACATTGACCAGCAAAAACCTTCACGGAAAGTTTGCGGCTGTACTCACCGGCCATGCTGCGTTTTATGTTCTTCATGAGATTGGATTGCAGGCTACCGTCATTGCTGAATTGCTCGGCGACGTAATGTACCTCAAATCCTGCGCGGCGGCAGATAAATTCATAGTAAGCGCTCTCATCAGCACCTTGAAAACGTCCCCAACGCGTGACATCCAAAACAAGAATGATAGAAAATTCTTCTGTTTTTGTTTCAACATCGGCGATCAAGGATTTAAGCCCTTCGCGTCCGCTAAAACTCAAACCGCTTTTGCCACCATCTGTGTAGGTTTTTACAATCTCGATATTGTACCGCGCAGCATAGTCACGGATGGCTTGTTCCTGATTTTCCGTTGAATATTTTTGGTGATCCGTAGACATGCGAACATACATCGCTGCCTTTCTTACACCCTTGTCACTGTCTCCCGTTTTTCGGGGATTGTTATCATTATACATCTACGCCAAGTCCGTCCCATAACTCCATGCCAAAATTCCAATAATAAAATAATCCTCCCGTTACCTTTTCGAGGTCTTTTCGGGCAGATCATCGCATAACTGCTTCTTTTTTCATCATAAAAAAAGGAGACGGTATGAATTGATTGTCGGCTTATGGTCGATCTGTGAGTAAGATGCTTTCAGGGTAGATAGGTTACAG
>JALSYJ010000056.1 GCA_027071965.1 Robiginitomaculum sp.
GCCTGACATTGCGCTATCGTCAAACATACTTCCCTGATCCGATTGATCCGGATCAGGGAAGTATGTTTGACGATAGCGCAATGTCAGGCGCACCGCCAGCCTATCAGGTATTGGCACGCAAATACCGGCCTGATAATTTTGATGACCTTATCGGGCAGCAAACAATGGTTCACACCCTGACCAATGCCTTTGCAGCAGGGCGAATAGCTCATGCCTTTATGCTGACCGGGGTTCGGGGAGTTGGCAAAACCACTACTGCACGATTGCTGGCACGGGCATTGAACTATCAAAGCGATGAGCTTGATGCGCCATCAATGAAATTGTCCCCTTTGGGAGTGCATTGCACAGAAATATCTGCATCCCGGCATATGGATGTAATGGAAATGGATGCCGCCAGTCACACCGGTATTGGCGATATCAGGGAAATACTGGACAGTGTGCGCTATGCACCAGTATCAGCGCGCTATAAGGTTTATATCATTGACGAAGTGCATATGCTGTCCAAACCGGCATTTAATGCTCTGCTAAAGACCTTGGAAGAGCCGCCGCCCCACGCTATTTTTATTCTGGCCACCACCGAGATCAGAAAAGTACCAGTTACAATACTTTCACGCTGTCAGCGTTTTGATCTGTCCAGGGTCGATACTGAGACAATGGTTGAGCATTTACAGCGCATCTGCAAAACAGAAAACCGCAAAGTATCCCGCGAAGGGCTGGTTTTGATCGCCAGAGCCTCCGAAGGCTCGGTACGCGATGCACTATCCATTCTTGATCAGGCACTGGTGCAGGCTGACGGCACAGAAGAAGTGGATGCCGAAACTATCAGAATTATGCTGGGGCTGGCCGACAGGGGCAGGGTTTTACAATTATTTGCTCTGGCATTACGCGCTGATATATCAACTGTACTTACCGAATTGCGAGAACAATATGATTTTGGGGCAGATCCGGTAGTGATTATCTCCGACCTTCTTGATCATTGTCATCAGGTCACCCGGGCCAAAGCTCTGGGCGAAGCGGCAGATTTATCGCAATATGGCTCCGGTGCACAATTGGTGCGCACGCTTGCTGATGAATTTTCCATGGGACAATTATCACGAAGCTGGCAGATATTGCTAAAGGCCGCCAACGAGATCAGGATTGCCTCCGATTCACTGGCCGCTACTGAAATGGCCCTGATCAGGCTTTGTGTGGCAATGAGCCTGCCGGGGCCGGAACACTCGGCCAGATTATTGCTTGAACAAACAGGCACACCTGTAAATTCCATGGAAAAACCATCTGTTGATATCCAGAACCAGCCACCAGAACAAAAACCAGTTCCGGACACACAAAACCTGATGTCCAATCCCGGGGCACAGCCAAGAGCATCGGCCTACGAAGCCAAACCGCCATCTACCAACACATCATCTGCGGCTCAGCCTGCCCGGATAGATCCTGACACGGAGCCGGTTTCTGCCACTGGCCTGGCACCCTATGCACCGCAATCATTTGAACAATTATTACAATATCTGGAAAAAAATCGTGAATTGCACCTGTTAAATCAATTGGAGCAATATGTTCAGCTTATAAGCTATCAACCCGGTGCCATAAGTTTTTCTGCCGAAGATGGCGCACCGCCTAATCTGGCGGCTGAGTTGTCACGGCAATTACAGCAAATCACAGGCCAACGCTGGTTGCTTGATCAGGAACACACAGCCAAAGGCAAGATAACAGTGGCCAATGCCCGCCGCGAGGCAAAACAGCGCGAACATGCAAGAATTATGGCTGACAGGGAAGTGCAAACCGTATTGCAGGCCTTTCCAGAGGCAAAGGTAATTGGACTTGTAGAACCAGACCCTGATGGAGAATTTGAATGAAGGACTTAAAAGGTCTGATGAAACAGGCCAAACAAATGCAGGACAATATGGCCATGGCACAGGAGAAACTGGCCGAGATTGAGGTTGTGGGGGAATCTGCTGGCGGCATGGTCGCAATTACACTGAACGGCAAAGGTGAGGCCAGAAAGCTTCGTATCCAGCCGGATTTCCTGGTGCCCTCGGAAGTTGAGGTACTTGAAGACCTGATTGTTGCGGCTCTTAATGATGGTCGGCGCAAGGTTGAAGCCGCTGCCCAGCAGCAAATGGCTGATGCTGCCGGGCCTCTGGCTGACATGATGCCGCCGGGCATGAAGCTACCATTTTAGGAATTTTAATGCCTCACACATCTGCCGGCCCGCAAATTGAACAATTGATCACGCTGCTTTCGCGCCTGCCCGGATTAGGCCCCCGTTCAGCACGGCGGGCGGTCTTACACCTGATCCGGCGCAAGGAAAGCCTGCTTGAGCCTTTGGGTCGTTCAATGATCGAGGCTGCGCAGCGTATTCAGTCATGTAAACAATGCGGCAATATAGATGTACGCAATCCGTGCGCAATCTGTGATGCTCCGGGGCGCGAACAAACCAGCCTGTGCGTGGTTGAACAGGTGGGGGATCTTTGGGCATTGGAGCGTGCCGGCGCCCATCGTGGGCGTTATTTTGTACTGGGTGGTGTTTTATCGGCAATTGACGGTGTACGGCCGGAGGATTTGCACATTGACCGGCTGCTGGCTCTGGCCGAGCAGCCGCAAATTACCGAGGTGATTTTAGCATTAAGTGCCAATGTGGATGGAGCCAGCACCTCGCACTATCTTTCGGACGTTTTGGCCAAAGCCAATGTCACAGTGACCAGCATTGCCCGCGGTGTTCCAGTTGGTGGGGAGCTGGACTATCTGGACGACGGAACATTATCTGCCGCATTACAATCACGCAGATCCGTATAAGCCTTAAGACCATGAGCTAATCGAATTCATCATATCCTGCTTTATACAAAGTATCGTAATTATAATGAAATACTGCCCTGTAGAAATTCATGAGCGCCACCACCTAACCTGACCCGGTTCTGTTGTAACTCCACCGACACATGGCCACCGCGTTTTGATGCCTGAAAAGCCTTCATGTGGGTTTTACCCAGTCGTTTTGCCCAGTAAGGTGTTATTGCCGCAAATGCCGAGCCAGTAACGGGATCTTCATCAATGCCGACCCCGGGAGCAAACACCCTTATCACAAAATCAACACCATTTTCACCCGGGGCCGACACAATCAATTCTCCAGACTGGTTTTCATTAGCCAGTTGAACACCGGTTTCAACGGATAGCCCTGAAACATTTGCGGCATCGGAAATAATTACAAATGGAAAATCATCGCCACCACTTGCTATTATTTCAGTCTCCAGCCCTTTGGATAAATCTGTTGGTGGAATCCACGTGGTTTCAGGTGTGGCCGGCAAATCCACCACAAAATTTTTACCATCGCGCTCAACGGATAAAATACCGCTCTTGGAGGAAAAGTTCACCTTGTCCAATTGCGGACAAATATGGCGCATAATCACTACCCCGCTGGCAAAGGTGGCATGACCACAAAGCGGCACCTCTGTAGCCGGGGTAAACCAGCGCAGATCCCAGTGTGCCGCATCCTTACCCGGTACAATAAATGCGGTTTCCGACAAATTATTTTCCGCAGCAATTTGCTGCATCAACTCGGCATCAAGCCAATCTTGCAAAAGAATTACCGCCGCCGGATTACCGGTAAAAGGCCCGGAAGAAAACGCGTCTATCTGATACAGATCGAATTTCATTTCTGTTTCCCGTATAGCGTCCAGTTATGCCCTAGGGGGCCGTGTCCCTTGCCCAGCTCCGGGGCATGCAAAATAGCATTGCGCACATAATCGCGTGCCATTCTTATGGCTTCTTCTAATTGCAGACCTTGCGCCAGCCATGAGGCAATGGCGCTTGCCAAAGTACAGCCGGTGCCATGGGTATGACGGCTATTGATACGTGCTGATTCAAAAACCACTTCGCCATGGCGCCAAAGCAACAAATCATGAACCGTGTCCCCCGGCAAATGCCCACCCTTTATCAGAACCGCCTGCGCTCCCATTTTTAATATGGCACTGGCGGCACGGCGCTGACCATCCAGATCGACAACTGAAAGCCCGCTTAATTTTTCAGCTTCCGGTGCATTTGGGGTAAGCAGATAACTGATAGGTATAAAGTTGTTTTGCAATGCCTTGATGGCCGTTTTCTGCAACAGGCTGGCGCCACCCTTGGCAATCATGACCGGATCCAGAATTATTGGAATTTTTGTATGCTTGAATTCCTTAACCACTGTGTTGATCATTTCAGCATTACCAAGCATGCCTATTTTTACGCAACTTACCTCAAAATCATCTAAAACCACCCGGATTTGCGCCCGAAGCAATTCCGGATCCAATAACTTAATCTGATGAACCCCTGTGGTGTTTTGGGCGGTGATCGCGGTTATGGCAGTTGCTGCATAGCCCCCGCACATTGTGATGGTTTTTATATCGGCCTGTATGCCGGCCCCGCCACCGCTATCAGAGCCGCCAACGGCCAGAACCACTGGCTTTTGTCGGTTCATCATGTCTCTTTCGCTAATCTGATCGCCGATAAAACATCCAGGAACTGAACGCTTTGACGCACGTCGTGGACTCTGACTACATCCGTGTTTTGCAAAAAAGCCATGGATAGCGCGGCCAGAGAACCGCCCAGTCTTTCACCCTCAGCAGATCCGGCATCAATAGCAGCAATAAAGCGTTTTCTGGAGGCTCCAAGCCAGACAGGGCAATCGGTTTCTTTGGCGATGCGTTCCAGATTATTCAGTAAAGCCAGATTGTCATTGACCGATTTGCCAAAGCCAATACCCGGATCTACAAAAATTCTGTCCCTATCAACTCCTGCGGCAATTGCTGCGGCAATTCTTGTTTGCAGGAAGGATATTACCTCTGCCAGCAGGTCATCATAAACCGGCATGTCCTGCATGGTTTCAGGCACGCCTTGCATGTGCATCAACACCAATTTGCAATTCAGACTTGCCGCTGTCTCCAAGGAATACGGGTCATGACGCAAAGCGCTTACATCATTCCAGATATCGGCTCCGGCCTTTAT
>JALSYJ010000057.1 GCA_027071965.1 Robiginitomaculum sp.
GCATGTGGCCGTTTTTAACCTGCGCACATTCAAAACCAAGCAGCTGTAGAATATTGCGGATTTGGCTCTCATCTAAATTTAACCCGGTTAGACGTTTTACCTGTTTCAACTCAAAATCCACTGGGGCCGGGGCCGGGGGAATTTCGCCCGCCAGCGTGACTTTGGACGGCTCACCACCGCACCAATCCAATACCAGCTTGGTTGCAAGCTCAATTCCATCCAATACAAAACCACTATCGACCCCGCGCTCAAAACGATAGCGTGCATCTGATGTTATGCCTGTATCCCGTCCGGTCTGCATGGTGATTTGCGGATCAAACAGCGCACATTCAATAAATACGTCTTTGGTATTTTCATCAACGGCGGTACTAATGCCGCCCATGACCCCGCCAAGACCAATGGCGCCGCTGTCATCTGCGATCACACACATGTCCGGCCCGATATTATAGCTCTTGTCATCAAGGGCTTGCAAACGCTCGTCGCCGGTTCCAAGCCGGGCGCGAATTGGCCCTGACAGCTTGGCCAGATCATATACATGCAAGGGACGATCCCGGTCATATGACATTAAATTGGTCATATCGACCAAGGCGCTAATTGGACGTAAACCAATAGCACGAAGGCGTCTTTGCACCCAATCCGGGGAAGGGCCGTTTTTTACGCCGCGAATTACCCGACCGGCAAAAGCCGGACAAGTATTACTGTCATCAATGATGATTTTCTGGGGACAGGGAAACTTCCCGGCAATCGGTACAATCGGGGTTTCGATCAAGCTGCCAAGGCCAGCAACTGCCAGATCACGGGCAATTGAATTTACTCCCAGCCAGTCGGGCCGGTTTGGGGTTACTTCAAAATCAATAACCGTATCATTTAAGCCCATGACATCAGACACTAATTGTCCGACTTTCAGGTTATCTGCCGACAGTTCTAAAATGCCGTCATGATCTTCGCCCAGTTCCAGCTCTTTGGCCGAGCACATCATGCCAAAACTCTCAACACCGCGGATTTTGGCAGATTTTAAGGTTACATCAATTCCCGGAACATAGGCCCCCACCGGGGCAAAGGCGACCCAAATATCAGCTCTGGCATTGGGTGCGCCGCAAACGATTTGTTTAACGCCTTCAATCGTCTCCACCTGACAAACCCGTAAGCGATCGGCATCGGGGTGTTGTTCAGCAGACAGCACTCTGCCAACCGTAAATGAGCTAAGTTTTTCAGCCGGATCAATGACCTCTTCAACTTCAAGACCAGCCATGGTCATTGCTGCAACGATTTGCTCAAGCGTTGCGTCTGTTTCAAGATGTTCCTTTAGCCAGGACAGGGTGAACTTCATTGGACTCTTCTTTACTTAAACACGAACCAAATTTAACAAGGGTTCAAAACTGTATAATGCCGGGCGCCTGCCAGAGGCGCTTTCTATCGTTTTGATAAAACCTTTTTCCATCAAAACCGGGGTGAATCTGCGGGCGGAGGGGGTGGGGATGCCGCTATTGTTAATAAACGAAGAGTTTCTAAATACTGGATATGTAAAAATAAAATCCAGTGCATTGATACTCCACTTTGATGATAGGGCATCGGAAAACAATGGTTTCATTCCTTCATATAAATCTCGTATTTTTTCTGCAATATCCAGATTTCTTTTTGCTTGAGATTCTAGTGCCAACAGGAAAAACTTGCACCACCCGGTCCAATCCCCTTCGGAGGATACCCGGCGCATGGTTTCAGTATATTGGTCTTTATGTTCCTCAAAATATCCACTGATATAAAAATGTGGTGCAGAAATAGCTCTTTCCTTCCAAAGCAACAAGGTGATTAATATCCGACCAACTCTGCCATTGCCATCGTGAAAAGGATGCAACGCTTCAAATTCTATGTGTGAGATAGCGGTTTTTATGAGTACTTCCTCGTCACTTCTCAAATAGGAGACCAGCGCACTTAACCCGTCTTGCAGTTTTTGCGGTTCAACAGGCACAAA
The DNA here is from genome assembly GCA_027071965.1 of Robiginitomaculum sp. GTDB lineage: Bacteria > Pseudomonadota > Alphaproteobacteria > Caulobacterales > Maricaulaceae > Robiginitomaculum_B. The sequence goes on from JALSYJ010000057.1 coordinate 1,973, forward strand.
CAAGACGTTTCGCTTTGATTTATCGACAAGGTAATTTTGCTCTGTCTTAAATTGACCGGGGCTTTTGTTGGCGCCTCTTCCAAATTGCAACAAATGTTGATGCAGGGCTCTCATGAGCCATTCGGATAACGGTTTACCCGTTTCCAGTTCTTTTTGCCCATATTTCAACGCTCGTTGATATAACCAAGTTTCCACCACATCAGTATGATAACCTTTTAGTTGATCTTCTCCTGCAATTTGATCTGCTTCATATCGCAAAATTTCATCCATTGTGCTGATTGTCCCTTCCATTCTGGATGAAATTACTGCTTCTTGGTTTCGCAATGGTGCCAAAAGAATCTCGCTATTGTGTAGCGTATCCAGCATTTGATCAAACCTAGCTATTGCCTCAGTTGCCCTTGCCAATTCTTTGTATATGCGTGAATACGTAATAGAATGCGGTGGAAATTTCCCATAATGATATGAAACAGCGCCCTCAAAATTTAATTCGTTTTCTATGACGGCCATTTTATGTCCACGAGCTTTGTTGTTATTATTTTTCATTAAATTAGAAACAAACGGCTTAGCTGTCAACAGAGTAACATCAAGGGTGTAGTTGTTATTTTTTAGTGAATAATTAGCATCAAAACACCATACTGTCCGTTATATCAGCAAAACATGACCCTAGTTTATGAAGTAAATAACCTGAATAGATGTGTCCACTAATCAGCTTAGCCCCGTAGCTAAATTCGGTTGGTTGATCGGAGAAAAGCCATAATGCTGCAACCATCTTTGATCACAGGCAAAAAAGTCCCGCAAATCGGGAATCCCGTATTTTAGCATGGCCAGCCTGTCAATTCCGACACCAAAAGCAAAACCCTGATAAATATCAGGATCAACCCCGCTAAGGCGCAAAACTTCTGGATGAACCATGCCACAGCCTAAAATTTCCATCCATTGTTCGCCCTGCCCAATGAGAATTTCATCTCCCTTGCGCTCATAGCCAATATCCATTTCAGCCGACGGTTCGGTAAACGGAAAATGATGTGGGCGAAAACGGGAGCTTACATCCCGTTCAAAAAAGGCTGAAATAAAGTCCTGCAAACAGCCTTTAAGGTGTCCCATATGGGTGGTTTTATCAATTACCAGACCTTCTACCTGGTGAAACATGGGGGTATGGGTTTGATCACTGTCACAGCGATAGGTACGTCCCGGTGCAATAATGCGAATTGGATCTAATTCTGATCCGGATTTTTCAGCCTGTCTGGCGGCCGCCTGCAGGGTGCGTATTTGTACCGGAGAGGTATGGGTGCGCAGCAGTTTTCTAGTCCCATCTTCCTTAGGCTCAAAGAAAAACGTATCATGCATATCACGCGCCGGGTGCTTCGGTGGAAAGTTCAGCGCGGTAAAATTATAAAAATCAGTTTCAATATCCGGGCCGGTAGCAGTCACAAAACCCATATCGGCAAAAATAGCTGTAACTTCGGCAAAAACCTGAGAAACCGGGTGTATGCTCCCCATTGGACGCGACAATGGCGGCAGGGTAACATCTAAAGTTTCCGAAGCCAGACGAGTGTTCAAGAGCTCGGTTTCCAGCGCCTCACGGCGCAGAAGCACGGCCTTGTTTAATTCGTCCTTTAAGGTATTTAGTCTTGGCCCGAACTTCTTGCGCTCATCAGGGCTCATTGATCCTAATGTGCGCATAAGCAGGGAAACCTCACCCTTTTTGCCCAATGCCGAAACCCTAACCTGATCAAGCTCAGCTAAATCAGAAGCATCAGAAATTGCCTGCATGACTCGGCTTTGAATGTTTTGCAGATCTTCCATGGGTAACGTTCTCGTAAGGCTGTTGCCCGCGAGGACGTCCCCGCAGGCTGGGGGACGGGTGGAAAAACAAACCAGCTTTCGGCTGTTATGCCAGCGCTGCTTTGGCTTTTTCCACCAGCTTGGCAAAGGCCGCTGGTTCATGAATGGCCAGATCAGACATTACTTTCCGATCCACTTCAATCCCGGCGCGGGTCAAACCATTGATAAATGAGCCATAGGTCATGTCATGCATGCGGCTGGCCGCATTAATTCTGGTGATCCATAGCTTGCGGAAATTGCGCTTGCGTACCTTGCGGTCGCGATAGGCATATTGTCCTGCCTTGTCCACAGCCTGTTTTGCAACTTTGATCTGGGTGCGGCGGGCGCCGCGATAACCTTTGGCTTTATCGAGAACTTTTTTGTGACGGGCGTGGCTGGTAACGCCCCGTTTTACGCGTGACATAAGATTGCGCTCCTAAAAGAAATAAATGAAAACGGAAAAAGTTCAGCCGTAAGGCATGAACCGTTTGATACTTTTGGCATCGGGTGCAGCCAAAACCGTAGTGCCGCGCTTGTTGCGGATCTGTTTCGGGGTGCGTTTAATCATGCCATGCCGTTTTCCGGCTTGGGCGCTCTTCACCTTGCCAGAGGCGGTGAGCTTAAAGCGTTTTTTAACGCCGCTCTTGGTCTTCATCTTCGGCATTTTGCTCTCCTGTGATTTCCTCAAAATGAGGAAGGTGCTAATAAACCCGGCAAGGCATGCCATTGGCCCGACGGGGATGAAGTGGGCGTTATAGCGGCACCGGCGTGAAATGCAATAGCCTGTGCCAAGGATAAACAGCTTTGTGAATTTTCTGCCTTTCATGACTTCCAAAACAAACAGGTAAAGACTATATAACCAGTGGAGACTGGCGGCGGACGAGACCCTCGCCAACCCGGTCAGGTCCGGAAGGAAGCAGCCGCAACGAGATTTTCTCGGGTTGTCGTTCAGTCTCCACTTGCTCTTCGCTCCGGTAACTTGCATTTTCATGACATGAGCGAATCTGATCCTGATACCGACAACCCGCAACCTGATCCGATTGATCCGGATCAGGGAAGTATGTTTGACGATAGCGCAATGTCAGGCGCACCGCCAGCCTATCAGGTATTGGCACGCAAATACCGGCCTGATAATTTTGATGACCTTATCGGGCAGCAAACAATGGTTCACACCC
>JALSYJ010000058.1 GCA_027071965.1 Robiginitomaculum sp.
CAACGCACAAGGGCGGCAGGAAGCTGGGCTGCTGTCATCTTTAGTTTGCTAATAGCTATAACTTCAATCTGGATTTTCCGGGACAGCGTAGTCAGAATATGGCCAAACACGGCCAGTGTCTTTGCTTTTTTTGGCGCAGAAACAAATATTTATGGTCTTGAAATTCAAAAATTAACCGCAGTTCGGAAAATGCATGGAGGCAGCAGCGTTCTTGAGATAAATGGTGATGTGCAAAATATTTCAAAAACAGGTCAAAGTGTTTCGTTTTTGAATTTTCAGCTTTTTGACAAGGATAACAAGCCGGTTTTTTCCTGGCGGTTACAAATGGCACCCGCGCAAATTGAATCAGGTAAAGCGCTCGCCTTTACTACTGAGGTTCGCGATCCCCCGCCTGGCGCACTGCGGGTAGATGTTTCCTTTGCAAATGACGATTCCCCCACAGATTAAATCCCGTATCGGGGCTTAAAACCGCTCAAGAAGTCGATCCAGATATTGCAATTCTTCCGCAGGCCTCCCCCGTTCACTGGCCCGGCGCCGAAGCTCATTAAGTATTTCCCTGGCCCGCTCCGGGTCAATTAAATCCGGCACCAGAGCATCACCCCCGGCCAAGCCGCCAGCATTCCCTGCACGGCCAAAGGCATCTCGGCCACGGCCCTGATTGTTTTGTAAAACCTCGAGTATTTCCTGTGCCAGCTCCTCAGCGCCAGCACGCAATTGACCAAAAGCCTGCTGGCCTGAATCAAGCGCCTTCTCTGCTTGTCCCTGCTCCAGCGCCCTCTTTGCCGCTGTCATGGCCTTTTGGGCCGCGTCTAATCCTGGTTCAGCAGATGAACCTGTGCTCAATTGCCCGGAGTTTTCCAACTCATCTAACCTGCCTAACACGCCTGCTTGTTGCTCGGATAACTCCTTAAGAGCCCCGGGGTCAACACCCGGCGCAACAATACCATCACCGGTATCTGGCTGTCCTTCTGCATTTAATTGTTGTTGAATTCGGTCCAGAATCTCACGCTGCTCCCCCAACATTTCTCCTAATTCCTCCAGAGCTTTTCGCATCGCTTCGGCAATTATGTTTTGCTGCCCGCCGCCTTGTCCGCCCGCCGCCAATTGCATTTTCATGTTTTGTAACAACTCAGCCAGCGCCCGCAACAAGGATCTGGCATCCTTGGTTGCTCCGGTTTCGGCCAAAGCCTGCAGAGCATCAAGCATTTCCTGCAACTGATCTGCGGACATGGCCGAAACAGATCCGCCGCCTTGCGCCTCTTTTTCCTGTAATGCAGCTTTGGCCAAAGCCTGTAGATATCTTTTAACTGCTGCTTCGTATTTCTGGCTAAGACGCTGCAACTCAGAGCCCGGGGCTGAAAGCAGTAAGGCGTTTTGCAAAGCTTTTTCCGCAAGCTTCATTGCCGCAAGCGCGCTTTCCAGCTCGCCGCCTTCGGCCTGCAAAACTATTTCCCACATTTCCTGATCAAGATCATCAAGATCGTCTCTGGTTTTAGCCTTTCTAAGCCTTTCTTGAACATAAGATAGGCCAATCCAGACCAGCAGGTCGTCTATTCCGCCAAATTCCGGGGCTCTCATTACTGCAGACATAAGTGCGGCTGCGCGCTGAATTTGCTCTGGAGCCTGCCGCAAACGGCTCTTTGATGACTGGGTAAACAGCCTGTCATCACCAATATAAACTGGATCTGTGTCTTCTGCCCCCTTATCAAGATACGGGTTTATATCACGCATTACCAATAGCCTCTGCTCTGCTATTGCTTTAGCCAGAGGTTTGATCAGCAGTTTTTCAGGAAGAATTGTCTCTCTTGTGCTGCTTTGTCCGCTTTGCCCTGCGCCATCAACAGCCTCCAGCCGCAATTGCACCGGCATTCCAGCAAACAAATGCCGGGTAAAATCATGTTCTATTTTTTGATTAAGGTCCCTGCCGGGTGAAATCGGCAGCTTTATGCGATCTGTCTTGGGAAAATTTCCTTTAGCTCTGGTTTCCAAAATCAGCCAGACCTGCTCCACAGCAAAATCATCGTGCGCCGCAAGCCTAAATGCCAATTCATCCCTTTCATTGGCAATTGGCTCACTTACAAATGTAATCTGTGGTGGAGAATCTTTTCTTTTACTAATATTCCAAGTGCCATCTGCTCCTGCTGATAATTTAAAGAGGGTACTTTCCTGTAAAATAACCTTGGCCTCAAAAACACCCTCACCTAATTCCGACAACCTGATTTTTTTTCGATCATCAGCAATAATCGAAAGGCTAGGCCTTCGCCGGCTCTGGCTTACTCGCACCACAAATTCTGATCCGGCCAATGCTGCAACTGAACCGGTATCGGCAGTCGTGTTGGATAAAAATATCGGTGGTAAGTTTGTATATTGCGGTGGATTTATCCAGGCCTCCACACTTACACTGGCCTCTGGGCCAAGCAGTAATCCCGGATATAGTGCCAGCAAAAGTCGGTCTTCTGCTTTTTTTCCAGCTATAATAAACCCGGAAAAAACCGCTAAAAACACCAATACCCGCAAGGCCAGAACATCTGTTTTTGCCCAAATTGCCCGTGCTGGAAAAAACCGTAAAAACCGCAAGCCCTGTTGGGTTCTTTTTTTGTGTTCTTCCCATAATATTTGTGAATCTGTTGCTGATATTGCAGCCGGCCTGTCATACAACGAAGCTAGGCTGCCGGCGGCAAGCCCGTTATCATCCTCAACCCGGCGCTGCGCATCAACCGAAGCAAAACCGACTTTTTTTAAGAGGCTTTTGCGCAGAAACCAAAAAAAACAAAAACCGCTAAAAACCAAAGCCAGCAAGCGAACCGGATCCCCCGTTTGCTCAAACAGGCCAAACCAGGCCAGCGCCAGAAATGCAAGCGGAAACAGGATTGCTGGAAAAAGCACAGCCAACAGCCTCTCCCACCACAGCATCAATTGTGCCCAGCACAAAATAAGAAACAAACGAAATTTGGTTGTCAATTTGCTCATAAGGCAGACACTAGATCAGTTCCGGTTCAAAATGAACTAAAAATGCAATCTCTTGTCTGCCACATTATCCTGCACAAAAACCTGTTTTTAAAAATAGCTAAGCACCAGAACAGGTCTAAAAATCGCTTTCATTGTCATGGTTGCTGTTTTTGTGAGGCTTTGGCTGTGACAGTTCTTGCGAGGCTTCATTGTCCCCCCACATTGGCGGTGGAGTTTGTGGATCCCCACGAACACCGCATGCCCCAAGTGACAGGGCAAACACCACTATACTTGTCAAAACAAACAGTTTTTTTGGGTGTATAACACTAATCATAGTCGTTTTTTCCAATTTTGAATTTGCAATCCTACCTGTGACGGAGCGGTTCCGCCATAGGACGTGCGGCTTTTTACAGAATTTTGTGGTGAAAGAACGTCAAATACTCGCTCCGTAATTTTTGACTCATATTTTTGCATATCCTGCAGGCTTAACTGATCCAGATTGCACGCCTTTTCTTCTGCCAAACGAACGATTGACCCGGAAATATGGTGTGCTTCACGAAAGGTCTTGCCAGCCTCGCGCACCAGCCAGTCTGCCAGATCAGTAGCCGTGGCAAAGCCGCCCCCGGCGGCAGCTTGCATTTTGTCGCAATGCATTTGAATATCGCCAACCAACGCCGTCATAACCTGCACACACAAGGCCAAAGTGTGCATGGCATCAAATACTGGTTCCTTATCTTCTTGCATGTCTTTTGAATAGGCCAGAGGCAGGCCCTTTAGCACAATAAGCAGACTTTGAAATGCCCCAGCAACTCGCCCGGTTTTTGCCCGCACCAGCTCCGCTGCATCCGGATTGCGCTTTTGCGGCATAATAGACGACCCGGTAGAAAACCGGTCGCTAAAACTGGCAAAACCCACAGCTGTAGATGTCCAATATACCATCTCATCTGCAAGACGCGACAAATGCATCGCACAAATACTGGCAGCAGAAAGCGCCTCCAGAGCAAAGTCCCGTGACGAAACCGCATCCATGGAATTAGCCATTGGTCGCTTAAACCCCAGAGCCTTAGAGGCCTGTTCACGATCAATTGCAAACGCGGTTCCTGCCAAAGCAGCAGAGCCAAGTGGGCACTCATTAAGCCTGGCACACGCATCCTTAAAGCGCCCGGCATCACGATCCAGCATTTCAACAAAAGCCAGCAAATGGTGCCCAAAAGTAACTGGTTGCGCCGTTTGCAAATGGGTAAGACCCGGCATTATGGTATCGGCATGCTCCTCGGCACGGATAAGCAATTGCCGTTGCAGATCGTTGATCTCTCTTACCTGTTGTTCCATGGCAGACCGCAGCCACAATCGAAAATCCGTGGCAACCTGATCATTGCGTGAGCGCGCAGTGTGCAGCTTTCCTGCCAGCGGGCCAATTAACTCACCAAGTCTTGCTTCCACATGCATGTGGATGTCTTCTTTTTCCGCTGTGAACTCAAAGGTGCCAGATTCTATTTCCTGCAAGATTTGCTCTAAACCGTTTTGGATTTTTTCTGCTTCTGCCTTGCTTAAAATTCCCACCGAACCTAGCATGGTAACGTGTGCTATTGACCCGGCAATATCCTCGGCAGCCATTTGCTTGTCTACATCTATGCTGGCATTAATGGTCTGCATCAAACTATCTGCAGAAGCGGCAAAACGACCACCCCAAAGAGGATTGACTTTGTCATGATTTTTCGGTGCCATAGGATAGTTTCCTGTTTCCCTGTAATTTAGGATTTTCATGTCAAACGCACTAAAAATTTGCCTGCTGGCTTTCGCCCTGCTTGGCTTTAGCGCTATTTCTTTCGTGGTCTACGATGCTTTGTTTAAGCCCACAAGAACCCAAAGCAACACAAATACCGCTGCAACAGCTCCGGTTTTGGGAAAACTGGTCACACTGAACCCACGCCCACCTCAGCCAAAATCCGTGTTCTTAGATGAAAATGGTAATGAACAGCGGTTAAGCAATTTTCATGGACA
>JALSYJ010000059.1 GCA_027071965.1 Robiginitomaculum sp.
TAAATAATTAGCGCCCTAACCCATAGTCGGGATGATAAAGCTTTGATCCTCAACCGTACCACTGGGCCAGCGTGAGGTTACGGTTTTGATTTTTGTCCAGAACCGCACCCCTTCAGGGCCATGCTGATTGGTATCGGCAAAGGCCGAGCGCTTCCAGCCGCCAAAGGTATGATAGCTAACCGGAACCGGAATCGGTACATTTATCCCAACCATGCCCACTTGCACCTTGGAGACAAATTCCCGTGCTGCCAGACCGGAACGGGTGAACAGAGCCACGCCATTACCATATTGGTGATTTGAAGCCAGTGCTGCGGCTTCTTCCAAAGACTCCGCCCGCACAATTTGCAGTACCGGCCCGAAAATTTCATCTACATAGGACTTCATTTTGGGCGTCACATGGTCAAACAGGCTGGGCCCGACAAAGAAGCCATTTTCATGTCCAGGCAGAGAAAACCCACGACCATCGACCAATAATTTGCCGCCTTCCTGCTCGCACAGATCAATATAATTCTCGATACGCTGTTTATGCTCGGCGCTTACCACCGGGCCATAATGAGCTTCTGTGTCAGTAGATACCCCAAGACGAAGTTTTTTGATTTCAGGAACAATGCGCGAAATAAATTCTTCGGCCGTATCCTTGCCCACAGGTACCGCCACCGGCAATGCCATGCAGCGCTCGCCAGCAGATCCGAATGCCGAACCCAGAAAATCGGCCACCACCTGATCCATATCGGCATCAGGCATAATAATGCCGTGATTTTTGGCTCCGGCCATAGCCTGCACCCTTTTGCCATTTTGAGCTGCGCTAATTGATACATATTGCGCAATATCTGATGAGCCTACAAAACTGACCGCTTTTACAACCGGATGAGCGATCAGGCCGTCCACCGCCTGCTTATCGCCGTGAATGACGTTTAACACCCCGGCTGGCGCTCCGGCTTCCATGAATAGTTCAGCCAGACGCACCGGCACTGAAGGATCTTTTTCTGATGGTTTGAGCACAAAGGTATTGCCGCAGGCAATTGCCACTCCAAACATCCACATCGGGATCATTGCCGGGAAATTAAACGGGGTAATGCCAACACAAACCCCCAAAGGCTGGCGCATGGAATAAACATCAATACCCGGGCCGGCGCCTTCGGTAAATTCGCCCTTTTGCAAATGCGGAATACCACAAGCAAATTCAATAACCTCCATGCCGCGTAAAACATCGCCCTTGCTATCGGCAATAACTTTGCCATGCTCCGATGACAGCATTTCAGCCAATTCATCCATATTCTCTTCCAACAGAGCTTTAAAACGGAACATTACCCGGGCGCGACGCTGCGGATTCATTGCCGACCACGCGGGAAATGCCGCTTCGGCTGCTGTAACTGCTGCTGCGATTTCACTATCATCAGCTAAGGGCACCCTTGCCTGTACCACGCCAGTGTTTGGATCAAATACGTCCGCTTCACGGCTTGATTTTCCGCTTATGGCCTGTCCATTGATGAAGTGCTGAATTTCGCGAGTCATGATGTTTCCGATGCTTGATAAATTGCCCCCTGATGGGGTTTATGCTTTTGCCAATGGTTTACTCCTGCCACCGGCTTTCGTCCAGAGCAGCATTTCTTAAAAGCTGAAGTTGAACACCTAATCAAGCGGTAGCCTGAGCAAGATAGGAATTTAGCTTTTTCAGCGCATTTGCTTTTTGTTCAGCACCTAAAAACGAGCCGACAAAGCTGTTGACAAGCAGGGTTTCTACCTCATTGCGAGTTAAATTTAGCGCCGTAATTACTGCGGCATAATTATCATTCACATAACCACCAAAATAAGATGGATCGTCCGAGTTTAGCATCGGCTTTAAGCCCGCATCCAGCATTTTGCGAATCGGGTGTTTGCTCATATCATCAATTACACACAATTTAAGGTTTGACAGCGGACAAACAGTCAGACACATGCCAGAATCTGCCAGATGCTTCACCAGTTTCCTATCCTCCAGCGCCCGGTTTCCATGATCAATGCGCTCAACCTGTAACTCATCCAGTGCCTGCCATACATATTCCGGTGGCCCCTCTTCACCAGCATGAGCTACCAGATGCAGACCAGCGTCCTTAGCCAAAGCAAACACGTTTTTGAACTTTGATGGCGGATGACCCACTTCGGAGCTATCCAGCCCGACCCCGTCAATCAGCGATAAAAACGGCTGTGCTTCTTCCCAGGTGGATAATGCGTCCTCTTCGGATAAGTGCCGCAAAAAGCACATAATCAGTTTTGAGCTAAGCCCAAGTTTTTCTTGCCCATCGGCCAAGGCCCGTGAAATACCACCGACCACATCGGCAAATTTTACGCCGCGTTCCGTGTGGCCTTGCGGGTCAAAGAAAATTTCCGTGTGAATAACATTATCTTCGGCGGCCCGTTGCAGATACGCCCAAGTCAGATCATAAAAATCTTGACTATAAAGCAAGACACTCATGCCTTGATAATAAATGTCCAGAAATTCCTGCAAATTGGAAAAATTATAGGCTTTGCGTATTTCCTCAACACTGGCAAACGGCAGTTTCACGCCATTGCGCTTGGCCATCGCAAACATCAACTCAGGCTCGAACGAGCCTTCGATGTGCAGATGCAATTCAGCCTTGGGGGCCTTTGCGGCAAGTTCGATTAAATTCAAGCCACTACTCCGCCAAGTTCAACCACATTACCCCGGCCCAATGCTTCGATGGCGGTTTTGGCAATGTGTTTGGCATTCAAGCCTGCCATTTCATACATCTGATAAGGAGTATCCTGATCAATGAATGTATCAGGCAAGGTCATGGTGCGAATTTTCAAACCACGATCTAATTGCCCGCTTTTGGCCAGATACTCCAAAGTAAATGAGCCAAAGCCGCCCATTGCGCCTTCTTCGATGGTGATCAAAACTTCGTGCTCTTTGGCCAGACGGTCTATCAGACCCGTATCCAATGGCTTGGCAAATCTGGCATCTGCTAATGTCACTGACAGGCCTTGCGCTTCTAACATGTCGGCAGCTTTTTGCGCTTCGGACAATCTGGCACCAAATGATAATAGCGCAATAGATGTGCCTTCACGCAATACCCGGCCCTTGCCAATTACAAGCAATTCAGGTTTTTCGGGAATTTGCACGCCAGTACCGCTTCCCCGTGGATAACGAAAGGCAATAGGCCCCTCATCATAGGCAGCAGAAGTCGCCACCATGCGGGTAAGTTCAGCTTCATCGCCAGCAGCCATCACCACCATGCCCGGCAAAGCGCCCATAAAGCCAATATCAAAAGCTCCGGCGTGGGTTGGGCCGTCGGCACCAACAAGCCCGGCCCTGTCCATGGCAAAACGAACCGGAAGGTTTTGCAAGGCAACATCATGTACTACCTGATCATAACCTCTTTGCAGGAATGTTGAGTAAATCGTGCAAAACGGTTTCATTCCCTCGGTAGCCAGACCAGCGGCAAAGGTAACTCCGTGCTGTTCGGCAATGCCCACATCAAATGTGCGATCAGGAAATTCATCACCAAACAGATCCAGCCCGGTTCCGCCGGGCATGGCGGCAGTAATTGCAACTATTTTATCATCGGCTTTGGCCTCATTGATCAATGCCTTGGCATAAACACTAGTATAGCTGGGCGGGCCTGATGCGGACTTTTGCTGCTCGCCAGTGATGACGTTAAATCTGGAAACCCCGTGATATTTGTCCGATGCCGCTTCGGCTGGTTTATATCCCTTACCCTTTTTTGTCACCACATGGATCAGGATCGGGCCATCTTTTAATTCTCTGACATTAGATAAAATGCTCACCAGATGGTCAAGATTGTGGCCATCAATGGGTCCGACATAATAAAAGCCAAGTTCCTCAAACAAAGTACCGCCGGCAGCCATGCCTCTAGCATATTCCTCGGTTTTTCTTGCCGCTTCTTTTAACGGATATGGCATGTGGCTGACCATGTCCTTGGCCAGTTTGCGAACCGTACGATAACCCTGACCGGACACAAGTTTTGCCAAATGTGCCGACAATGCGCCAACTGGTGGAGCAATAGACATATCATTATCATTCAAGATAACGATAAGCCGCTTATCGGAGGCATTGTTCATAGCCTCATAAGCCATGCCGGAAGTCATCGAACCATCACCAATTACGGCAATTACGTTTTGCTTGTCTTGACTTAGATCGCGCGCCGCCACCATGCCCATGGCTGCCGAAATACTGGTTCCGGCATGAGCTGCACCAAATGGATCATATTCACTTTCGCTGCGCTTGGTAAAACCGGACAAGCCACCACCCTGTCGCAAAGTGCGAATGCGATCACGCCGCCCGGTGAGAATTTTATGCGGGTATGTCTGGTGACTTACATCCCAGACCAAGCGATCCTCAGGGGTGTTAAAAACATGGTGCAAAGCCACAGTCAGTTCAACCACGCCAAGACCAGCGCCCAAATGGCCGCCGGTAACTGAAACTGCGTCTATTGTTTCAAGACGCAGTTCGTCGGCAAGCTGCCGCAATTCACCAATGTTAAAGTTTTTGATATCGGCTGGAAACTTTACTTTGTCCAGCAAGGGGGTGGAGATCGGCATTATAGGCGCACTTTCGTAATTATCCGTTTCGGGTTATTACAAAATCTACCGATTGGCGCAAGATTAAGGCGCTGGCACCAAAAATTTCCAAATGGCCCTTGGCCTGTTTTGCCAGTAATGCCGCCCGCTCACGAGCCCCGTCCACCCCAAGATCACCAACAAAGCTGGCTTTACCTCTGGCTGCGTCCTTGCCCACAGCCTTGCCGGTTTTACTGCTATTGCCGCATGCATCGAGCAAATCATCAGTAATTTGAAAAGCCAGACCAAGATCATGGGCAAATCCGGACAAGGCGCTTAATGCCTCATCAGAGGCACCGGCCATCAAG
>JALSYJ010000060.1 GCA_027071965.1 Robiginitomaculum sp.
ATGAAGTTTACGAGCCGCGCTTGCGCGCGCAATATCGGGACGTTATTCGCGCTAAGATGAGCGAAAAGTTCGGATATAAAAATGAAATGCAGATCCCAAAAATCGAGAAAGTTGTCTTGAATATGGGAGTTGGTGAAGCTGTGCAGGACAGCAAGAAAATCAACAGCGTGCTAAATGACTTAACGCTGATTGCCGGACAAAAAGCGCAAGTTACCCTTGCGCGCAAATCAATTGCCGGGTTCAAATTGCGTGAGGGCATGAAAATTGGTGCCAAGGTAACACTTCGTGGTGCCAGAATGTTTGAATTTATTGACCGTCTGGTGAATATAGCTTTACCCAGAGTTCGGGACTTTCGTGGGCTGAACCATAAAAGTTTTGATGGTAATGGGAATTTTGCCATGGGTTTGAAGGAACACATCGTATTTCCCGAAATCGACTATGACAAGATTGATCAGGTTTGGGGTGTTGACATTGTTGTTTGCACCACTGCCAAGACTGACGATGAAGCAAGAATACTGTTGGCTGAATTTAACTTTCCGTTTCCTGGAATGAAAAATTAACGCAATGGATAAAGCGGAGTTTATGTTTCCGCACTTGAGAAGGAAGAAAACAAATGGCTAAGAAAAGTGCCATCGAACGAAACAATAAGCGCAAGCGCATGGTGAAGAAATTTGCCGCCAAGCGTGCTGAATTGAAAGGCATTGCACGTAATCGTGATTTGCCAATCGAGGAACGTATGGCTGCACAATTGAAACTTTCCGCTTTGCCGCGAAATTCGGCAGAAATCAGGGTTCGCAATCGTTGCGAGGTCACTGGTCGGCCTCGTGGCTATTATCGGAAACTTAAAATGTCGCGTATCGCGCTTCGGGCATTGTCCAATCAGGGCATGGTTCCGGGCATGGTCAAGTCAAGCTGGTAGGAAAGGGCGAACAATGTATGTAAATGATCCCCTTGGCGATATGCTTACTCGTATTCGCAATGCATTGATGCGCGGTCGTGGCGTTACTTCGACCCCGGCATCCAAATTGCGTAAACGCGTTCTGGATGTGTTACAGGACGAAGGCTATATTCGCGGTTATTCAGAAGTGGAAAAAGACGGTTTTGGTTCTTTTGACATTGAGCTGAAGTATTATGAAGGCAGTCCGGTTATTACGAAGATAAAGCGTATTTCCAAGCCCGGACGCCGTGTGTATTCATCGGTCAAGGATTTGCCTCGTGTGCAAAACGGTCTTGGCATTGCCATCCTCTCCACCTCCAAGGGTGTGATGTCGGACAATGCAGCCCGTGAGCACAATGTAGGTGGCGAAATCCTTTGTCACATCAGTTAAGGGACAAAAGCTATGTCACGTATCGGCAAACAGCCTATTGAAATCCCAGCTGGTGTCACAGCCACTCTGGACGGAAAAGACTTTTCGGTCAAAGGGCCAAAGGGTGAGCTTTCCTTAACATTTGTTCGTGAAGTTGATGTTGAACTGGATGGCACATTATTGACCGTAAAGGCGATTGATGACAGTCAGCGCGCCCGCTCCATGTGGGGCATGCAGCGCACACTGGCGGCCAATATGATCGAAGGTGTCACCAAGGGTTTTGAGAAAAACCTTGAATTGCATGGTGTTGGTTATCGTGCATCACTAAAGGGGACGGCACTGGGTTTGCAACTGGGTTTTTCCCATGATGTGACATATCAGCCGCCTGCTGGTATTACCCTGACGGTTGCCAAGCCTACGCAGATCAAGATATCTGGTATCGAGAAACAGGTTGTGGGACAAACCGCCGCAGAAATTCGCAGCTATCGTCCGCCAGAGCCATATAAAGGCAAGGGCGTTCGCTATGAAGGTGAGTATGTTCGTCGCAAAGAAGGCAAGAAGAAATAGGCCATGAAAAATACAAGAAAAACTCATGCTCGGCGCGCTATGCGCTCTCGTACGCGCCTGAAAAAGCTGGCAAATGGTCGTCCGCGCCTGTCAGTATTTCGCTCGAATAAATATATTTATGTGCAGTTAATTGATGATGCCAATGGTACAACCCTGGCTCATGCTTCATCTTTGGAAAAGGATGTGGCAAAAGCAGCCAAGTCAACCGGTAACATCAAGGCAGCAAGCGAGGTTGGCAGTTTGATTGCCAAGCGTGCAAAAAAAGCAGGTGTAGAAAAAGTGGTCTTTGATCGCGGTGGTTACATCTATCATGGTCGCGTTAAAGCGTTGGCAGATGCCGCGCGTGACGCTGGTCTACAGTTTTAGGGGGCCGTACAAATGGCACGTGCAAACGAAAACAAAGGCCGCAAGCGGCGTAATGAAGAAGAACGTGACGAGTTTATCGACAAGCTGGTATTCATTAACCGGGTTGCGGCAACCGTCAAAGGTGGCAGACGCATGAGTTTTGCGGCTCTGGTCGTTGTTGGTGATCAAAATGGCCGGGTTGGTTATGGACACGGCAAGGCCCGTGAGGTTCCAGAGGCAATTCGTAAAGCCACCGAAGTTGCCAAAAAGACCCTGATCAGGGTTCCTTTGCGTGAAGGTCGTACCTTGCATCATGACAGTAAAGGTCGCCATGGGGCTGGCAAGGTTTTGCTTCGGGCGGCTCCTCCAGGTATTGGTATTATTGCCGGTGGGCCGATGCGCGCCGTGTTTGAATGTCTTGGGGTTCAGGACATTGTTGCCAAAAGTCAGGGCTCATCCAATCCATATAATATGGTTCAGGCGACACTAAATGCACTAAGAGAGCAAAACAGCCCTCGAGGCGTTGCTGCCAAGCGCGGTAAAAAAGTGTCTGATCTGGTGGCTCGTCGTCAAGATGGCGCCAGCGCCCCAGACGCAATAAACAGTGAAGCCTGAGAAGAGAAAGATTATGGCTAAAGCAAAAAAAACCATTACCGTTCGTCAAACTGGTTCTGCCATCAGGCGCCCGCAAGATCAGCGGGCAACTCTGGTTGGACTGGGCTTAGGTAAAATCGGCAGAACCCGTGTTCTGGAGGATACTCCTTCTGTTCGCGGTATGATTAACAAGATCTCGCACATGGTCGAGATTGTAAAAGATTAAACGATTGGGCTGGTCAATAGGCTGCCTGCGGAGAGAATAAGATGCGTTTGAACGAATTATCCGACAATCCCGGCTCTAACCGGACTGCCAAACGTCTTGGCCGTGGCCCCGGCTCTGGCAAGGGCAAAACTGCCGGTCGCGGTATGAAGGGGCAAAAGTCTCGTTCCGGTGTTGCGATCAACGGTTTTGAGGGTGGTCAAATGCCACTGCATATGCGTTTGCCTAAACGTGGCTTTAATAAACCAAATCGCGCACGCTGGGCCGAAGTTAACATTGGCCGGTTGCAAATTGCCATTGATGCAAAAAAAATTGATGCCAAAAAGCCCATAGACGGCAAGGCATTGGTTGCTGCTGGTGTGATCCGTCGCGAATTAGATGGTGTTCGCCTGCTTGCAAAAGGTGAGTTGAAGGCCAAAATAGAGATCAGTGTTGCCGGTGCAACTGCCGCTGCTATCGCAGCCGTTGAAAAAGCCGGTGGCAAGGTAAATCTGCCAGAGGCAAAGCCCGCTGAGACAAAGGGCTGACGCGTTGTGGGCGGATTTTGAGTGAATAAGGTGTAAGGAACCGGCGTTATTATGGCTTCAGCTGCGGAACAACTTGCTGCCAATATGAACTTTGGCGCTTTTAGTAAGGCCAAGGAGCTGCAACAGCGAATTTGGTTTACGATAATTGCACTGGTTGTCTACAGGCTTGGAACCTATATTCCAATGCCTGGCATCAATATCGAAGCATATGCGCAGATTTTTGAAAACCAGTCCAACGGCCTGTTGGGCATGATCAATACGTTTTCAGGAGGGGCAGTGGGCCGTCTTGCGGTATTTACGCTTACGGTTATGCCTTACATTTCCGCATCTATTATTATGCAATTGATGCAAGCAACGGTGCCGTCTTTGATGGCATTGAAAAAAGAAGGTGAGACCGGGCGCAAAACCCTGAATCAATATACCCGTTATTTAACCGTTGTACTGGCGATTGTGCAGTCATTTTCCATTGCCATTGGTCTGGAAAATTCACCGGGGGTGGTGATTGATCCGGGTTGGTTCTTTCGGGCTTCAAGCGTGATTACACTGGTTAGCGGTACCATGTTCCTGATGTGGCTGGGTGAGCAAATTACCGCTCGTGGCGTGGGTAATGGTATTTCACTTATCATTTTCGCAGGTATTGTGGCCGCTTTACCCGGTGCTGTTGTGCAAACCCTGCAGATGGCCCAACAAGGATCTTTGGCTCCTATTGCACTGCTTGTTTTGTTTGTGTTGGCTGTTGGTGTAATCTTGTTCATCGTATTTGTTGAGCGTTCACAGCGTCGTTTGCTGATCCAATACCCCAAACGTCAGCATGGCAATAAAATGATGGGCGGCGATAGCAGCTTTTTACCGCTAAAATTAAATACGCCGGGCGTGATCCCGCCGATTTTTGCCTCGTCTCTTTTGTTGCTTCCTGCCACATTAGCCGGGTTTTCGTCCCAATCCGGCCCCGAATGGTTGCGCGTAGTGGTGGCTGAACTTGGAAATGGCAAGCCGCTTTACATGATTGTTTATGCTGCCGGCATTATTTTCTTTGCGTTCTTTTACACTTCCATTGTGTTTAATCCGCAAGAAACCGCTGATAATTTGCGCAAGAACGGCGGGTTTTTGCCGGGAATTCGCCCCGGAGAACGCACCGCAGCCTATCTGGATTATGTATTGACACGCCTTACTACTATTGGTGCTCTCTATTTGACACTGGTTTGTTTGATGCCTGTTGTTATTATGAACGCATATGCGGTTCCTTATTATCTGGGTGGCACTTCGATCCTGATTGTGGTTTCGGTGAC
>JALSYJ010000061.1 GCA_027071965.1 Robiginitomaculum sp.
GCCAATTAGAACACTAATGGGTACGGAACCTGCTGATTGCAATGCCGTCAATGCCGATCTGGTATTGTTGCCGCTTTCATCACAAAACATCAAAATCCGGTTGTCGGGAAAATCAGCCTGCCATTGCTGTAATTTGGTCTCCGGCATGATTTGCGGCAGATCAAGACGTTCGGTCTGCTCGGCGGCCTCTGTGGAAATTGCCCGCAGGCGATCAAGACGAACTGATTTTTGTGAGGTGTGCTGTGTCCGCACAATATGCATGCGGCGCGCCCCCATTTCCGTAGCCTTTTCTACAATAAACTCCATGCGGCTACGCTTGATAGGCGCAAAGGCAAGTTCAATATCCGGGCAAGGCATCTGTGGCCGCAATGCTGTTTGCACCTCTAAACGCACTGTTCTTTTGTCCAATTTACTGACCATGGCTGACCATTCACCGTCATGGCCGTTAAAAACCCGCAAGCTTTCGCCCCGGCGCACCCGCATGACCTTGGCCACATAGTGGGATTGCTGCGCATCAAGCTTTAATTCTGCACCTGGGCAAAGCGAATTTTCAACAAATAGGCGCGCAATATGCTGCATGACTTGACCTTGGCTCAAATTTTGGTGCAGTGACGGCTATGGCAACAAAACCTGATCATATCGCTGATGCAAATTTAGGCAACTGGGTAGAACGCTATGCCCCGGTGTCCATGCGCCCCTATTTACAACTGGCGCGCTATGATCGGCCAATCGGGTTTTGGCTGTTGGCAATCCCATGCTGGGCGGGAATAGCTGTGGCCCGTCTCGATCAGAGCTGGCAATGGACTGACCTTAAATTTGCTATGCTGTTCGGCGTTGGAGCGCTGGCAATGCGCGGTGCGGGCTGTACCTATAATGATATTCTTGATCGCGACCTTGATGCGCAGGTGACGCGCACTGCATCGCGTCCCTTGGCCAGTGGCGCCTTGTCCCTGCGTCAGGGATTTGGGTTTTTGGCATTGCAGGTTTTTGTTGGGGCTCTGGTTTGGCTAAGCCTGCCGGGAGCTGCCAAATGGATTGCCCTTGCAGCATTGCCATTGGTGGCCCTTTATCCGCTGATGAAGCGCATTACCTGGTGGCCACAGGCATGGCTGGGTCTTACCTTTAACTGGGGCGCGCTGGTGGCTTATGCAGTGATTGCAGGGCAGATATCTGCCAGCGCGTTATTATTATTTGCAGGATTGGCACTTTGGACATTGGGCTATGATACCATTTACGCTCATCAAGACCGCGAAGATGATGCACTTATCGGGGTTAAATCCACTGCGCGGCTGTTTGGCAAATCTTCCAAATGGGCAATTGGCCTGATCTACTTTCTTGCGCTGGCCCTGTTGTTTGTTGCCGGAAGTATTGAGGCAGAAAGCCTCGCGCCTTCCTTACAGAAACCGGGGCTTTATGCCGTGGTTTTGTCCACGGGTCTGCTGGCCATGAATTTGGCAAATCAGGCATTTTCCACCAATTTCGATGACCCGGATCAGTGCCTGCTCGTGTTCAAACGCAACCGGACAGCCGGGATCAGCTATGTGGCGTTATTATCCCTTGGGCCGATATTGCTGCAAACACTTATCGAAATGCAATCATAACCACTGAAACCCGTCCTCAAGTAGCGAAGCGATAGGACAGATACCTCGCGCTCAAGTAGCGAGGCTTGCCGTCGCGGTAGCGCAAATAAAGACTCCTCAACTAGCCGCTAGGCGGTAGGACATTAAAGCCCGTCCTCAAGTAGCCGCTAGGCGGTAGGACATTAAAGCCCGTCCTCAAGTAGCCGCTAGGCGGTAGGACACAAGAGAGAGCTTCCCACTTTTGCTAAAAATGCTTTAGCCCCGTCCGCCGCTTTTTCCGCCAGAGCCAAGATTGCCGATTTTGGCGCGCAATTCATCCATGGACAGGGCAAAGCCTGATTGAATCCATTCATCTTCCAGCGCCCATAATAAATCGCCCAGCTCCTTGCCAGGAGCATAACCAACATCCATCAGATGCCTGGCAGTAACCGGAAATACCGGGCGCTCCCAATCATCAGCAAAATCCAGCATATCCTCTATATCACGCCGATCCCGGCCTTCATACTTACCCAAAGCGATCTTTGCGGCATCTACATATCCAGATACTACTTTTTGGTACAGGCGTCTGGATACATCCATAAAGTCCTCGCCGGGTAATACCGGGCCATTATTTGCAAAGGCCATTATCCTCGCCTTTTCAGCACCTGACATTTTAAGCCTGTTACAAATAGCACGGGCTTTAGACGGGTCAATCAACGCCATAAACCGCAATAAAGGATCGATCTTCCACTTCATTTCGGCTTCTGATGCCAGCAATTGAGCCAATTGATCCACATCACGACTGCCGGGAAAACACTGTTGTAAAACTTCGGCAGTGCGCATCCAGCGCACAGCCTTTAACGGATCAGGGGCCGCCAGTAACAGCTTTAACTCTTTCCATATGCGTTCGGCAGACAGATCTTTAATACCGTCCTTTAATCGGGCACAGGCAGTAATCGCCGCACGATCAGGACGACCAGAGCCATAATGGGCAAAAAACCTGAAATAACGTAAAATCCGCAAATAGTCCTCGCGAATACGATCTTCCGGCTCGCCGATAAATACCACTTCGCGCCTGGTGGCATCCCTGATGCCGCCTTGGGGGTCGTATAATTTGCCATCACCATCGCAGTAAATAGCATTAAAGCGAAAATCCCGGCGCAAGCTGTCTTCGTCCCAGTCTTCGGAAAATGCAGTTACCGCCCGGCGGCCATCGCTTTGCACGTCTTTGCGCAAAGTGGTTACCTCAAAAGCCGAGCCAGCAATCACCACCGTGAGTGTGCCGTGATCAATTCCGGTGGGAATCACCTTGTAGCCGGCCTCGCTGGCAATGGATTCGACCATTTTTGGAAGGAGTTTGGTGGCAATATCAATGTCTTTTACCGGCTCTTCCATAAGGGCGTTACGCACACAGCCACCCACAAACCGGGTACTGTCAGCCTGTTTCGCATTTAACAAGTTCAAAAGATCCTTTGCCGGCCCATTCTGCAGCCAGGTGTTTTTCTTGGGATCCAGTCGGTCAGGCAGACTCATTATTCAGGTTTTCCTTGCTCTTTTTCGGGTTCATGATCCACAAATCCACCAGGGATAAGCTCGCCATTTTGTATATGCGCCGGAACATATTTTTTATCGGTTATTTTTTCCCTACTCAGCACGAAAAAAACAAAGCCAATTAAAACCAGCACCCCGCCAGCTACGAATAATTTGTGATAGGGAACCGGGGAGAACCCTTCGGGATCATGGTTTCGCACATGAATTAAAAATGCTCTATAGCCAAGAAAAATTGCCACGGGCAATCCTAGAAGAAACATCTCAATAAGGGTAATTCTAATCATTGCACTCTCTTGTTTTTTGACTTTTGCAGGCGCAAGGCCAAGGCACGCAACATGCCAGCAGTCGCCCCCCAAATATAGTGTTCCTGCCATGGAATTGCGTAAAAAAATCGCTTCTTCCCTTTCCATTCACGCGATTCGCGGCGAAAATTTGCCAATTGGCACAGATAAGAAAATGGAACCTCAAAAATCTGCGCCACTTCTTTTGGATCAGCACGCAATAAAGGCTCGCCTTTTATCACTCCGACAAAAGGGGTAATCTGATAATTGGTAACAGTGTGATAATTCTCAAACCTGCCCAACACCTTTACTTGCGACTGTAAAATTCCGGTCTCCTCCTCACATTCGCGCAAAGCCGTATGACAAAGATCAGTGTCCTGTTCCTGTTGTCTGCCACCGGGGAAACTTACCTGTCCGGCATGGGTCGGCATTTGGTCACTGCGCAGGGTAAATACTACCTGCCAGCCACCGGAGCGCCAAACCAATGGCACCAGAACCGCGGCAGGTTTTAGCATTATTGTGTTTTGCTGTGATGATGGATTAAGATCAAAATCAGAAAACACCTTGCTCTCATCTTCAAGTGCCACTGATTCCAGTCTGGATTGCAAAAACTCAATCAATGATATGCGCTCCCTTTGGCCCAAGGGCAAAAAACTCCCCAGCGCTATTTATTCCTAATTGTTTATCCCTCTCTTCGGCCCATTCAACCAATTGATAAAAAACCGGACGGGACAACAAGGCATCAAGCCGTCCTCTTACCCGTAATAATGGCTGTGGCTCGCCGGTTTGCTTATTAGTCACAACCCTTAAAAAATGCTGATGATCCAGACGCACCACATCACCGACATTGGTAGTAAAAAATAAATTCTGGTGTCTGGAGCTTTGATCACGATCAACTGCTATTGCGATAAAATGGGCAATTTCGACATGCACTTTGACTTTTTCCACCGGAGTTACCAGCCAGGTGGTGCCATCGGCATCTTTACGCAATATGGATGCAAATAGTTTTACCAGTTCGGGGCGCAAAATTGGGCTTCCTTCATGCAGCCAACTGCCATTGCGCAAAATCCTGATATCCATATTCGCGCAATTTTCAGGGTGCCAGTCTGCCACCGGCGGCAATCCTTCCCCACTTGCATTTTGTCTGGCTGCCTGTATCAGGTTTTCCAAACTCATTGTAATACTTCTCCCATAGACAAAACGCGCACAAGGTTTCACTGTCTGCACAAATACCACGAACAGGAATACTTAATGTCTGACATACGACACACACCACCAGTTATCAAACGCGCAGAAGATGCTTCTGATCTGCTATCAAGGGCAAGATCAGAAATCGCCAAAATTATCATAGGACAGGATCAGGTGATTGATCTTACCCTAATTACCCTGCTTTGCGGTGGCCACGGACTGCTTGTTGGGGCGCCGGGGCTGGCAAAGACCTTGCTGATTGAAACCCTGGCC
>JALSYJ010000062.1 GCA_027071965.1 Robiginitomaculum sp.
CGGTGACACCCAATGGATCTTCATCACCCAGAATCTCGATCAAATTATGATCCCACACGGGTACGATCTTTTCATTGGCAAACAGGCGTTTTTGCAGAATTTTTTCCGCACGTAATTCATCGCGCCGGTGCACCAGATAAACTTTTGAGGCAAAACGGGTTAAAAACAAAGCTTCTTCGACCGCAGTATTGCCACCGCCAATGACTGCTACCTGTTTGTCGCGGTAGAAAAATCCGTCACAAGTGGCACAGGCCGATACCCCAAAGCCCTGAAATTTTTCTTCTGTGGGCAGGCCAAGCCACATGGCTTGTGCGCCGGTGGCAATAATCACAGCATCAGCAGTGAATGCACCATTTGAATCAGAGACAAGAGAAAATGGACGTTGGTCAAAATCAACTTCTGTTATTGTGTCATCAATGATTTTGGTGCCCATGGCCAGTGCCTGTTCGCGCATTTGATCCATTAGCCACGGGCCTTGAATTTGTTCTGCAAACCCCGGATAGTTTTCCACCTCCGAGGTAATGGTCAATTGGCCGCCCGGTTGCAGTCCGGAGAAAACCACCGGATTTAACATGGCGCGAGATGCATAAATGGCCGCGGTATAGCCTGCTGCGCCAGAGCCAATAATGGCTACACGAATATGAGAGGAATTTGACATAAGAGTCTTTCAGGATTTAATAAATATGCAAGGGGTGGCTTTAGCAAATGGCGTAAATTGCCGGTTTCACTCCTGTGAAGTTTCATTTTTCCGTTTTTGGTAGAACCGGCGTAATACTTCTTCGGCAGCTCGCCTGGTTTCTTTTAATGGTTCGACCGGCCAGGTGGACAGCGCTCCGGTAAAGGGATGAACAAAGTTTTGTCTCTCCAGCTCATCGTGCAGAGCTGAAAACTTGCCGTCTTTGCCATTTAGGCGAAACATTAAAACCGGCTTGCCGGCACTGGCAGCGTCGGTAAGCATATTGGTTGAATCGCTGGTAACGATGATAGCATCAGCTCCGGCTAAAAATGCAAAATACGGATTGTCACCATCCTTTTTCGGGTCAGTCCATATCCAGACATTTTGTTGTTTTTTGAATTTACGGTGCAAGGCTTTTCGCACAAAACCCGGCGTGCGCCGTGAAGTCGAGATCATCAGGGAAACATTGCGCCCTGAGAGGGTTCGCAAATGTTCAATCAGTTCTTTGGATAGTTGTTTGGTCAGCTTGTGGCGCTTTGAGTTGCCGCCAATGATCACGGCCATGCGCGGCCCCGGAAGTTTTTCAATTTGTGCCGCAAATTTTTCTCGTGCAGCGGCAAGTTTTTCCTCGGTAATCCGATTGGTGGCGCCAACTATGGAGACAACATTATCACCACTTAATTCATCATGCTTTGGCGCAATAACAAGATCAAATTGCTTTAAGAGACGCCTTGGGTCTTGTAATTGTACGGTGAAGCTCTTGCCTTTAGACCATTTGCGCAAAGCTGTCATATAGGGCAGGCTGGCAGTGCCGCAGCCAATTGCCACATCCGGCCATGGCCCGTTCATGGCTGCAAGTGGTTTTTTTGCTGAAAGCAGGGTGAGCAGGCCGGGCTTTGGCGCAATTATATGCTTGCTGGTTATTGGCAGCATTTCGCCGATGGCCTCGGCCAAACCAAGTACCTGGTTATCAATTCCGGCTCGGCCATCACTGATTGTCCATACTACAAGTCGCCCGCCGGTTTCTTTCACACCCAGTTTACCTCACAAATTTCAAGAGACCGCAACCCCGCAGGCGCGCGCACCTCAACAACATCGCCCACCTCTTTGGAGATCAGGGCGCGGGCAATAGGAGAGGTAATTGAAACCTTGCCAAGAGTTACCTCGGCTTCGTCTTCACCAACAATTTTGTAGGTAAGCTCCTCTTCGGTATCTTCATCAATTACTGTAACGGTGGCACCAAATTTAACCACACTTCCGCTCATGGTTGCTGCATCAATTATCTGGGCTCGTGACAGCTTGCCCTCCAGGTCCTTGATTCTGGCTTCCACAAATCCTTGCCGCTCTTTTGCTGCGTGATATTCGGCATTTTCTTTCAAATCGCCATGCTCACGAGCCTCTGCTATCGCCGCAATTATTTGCGGACGTTCCTTGCTGGTCAGGAATTTTAATTCTTCATCAAGGGCCAAATGTCCCTCAACGGTCATTGGTACTTTGCTCATTTCGGGTATTCGTCTCACGTTTAAGATAATATCGACAATTGCCGATCCGCTTTATTTTCTCAATATAGCTTGCAAAAGAGTGTGGTTCAAGACCATTGCCTATTCTGTCCGGATGACATTGGCTGTGGTTCCATTTATGCTGTGTTTCATGAATAAAGACACAAAATCTGGCGCAGATCGTATTCAACAATATGTGGCCGACTTGCCTATGGCGCCGGGTGTATATCGAATGCTAGATAAAGACAAAAACGTGCTTTATGTGGGCAAGGCAAAGTCTTTGAAAAAGCGGGTGGCGGCATATACCAAGCTAAAGGGCCACCCCAGACGCATACAGCGGGTGATCAGCGCCACTTACACCATGGAATTTATTCTGACTGAGACCGAGTCACAGGCCTTGCTGCTGGAGAGTAATCTCATCAAGCGGCTAAAGCCCAGATATAATATATTACTTCGTGATGATAAGTCGTTTTTGAATATTCTGATCCGCACAGATCACAAGGCACCACAAATCCTTAAACACCGGGGTCGGCGCAAACATGCAGGCGAATATTTTGGCCCCTTTGCCAGTGCCGCAGCCGTACACCGTACGCTGGACACCTTGCAAAAAGCATTTTTGCTCAGAAACTGTTCGGATTCAATGTTTGAAAGTCGCACCCGTCCATGCATGCAGTTTCAGATAAAGCGCTGTTCAGGGCCTTGTACTGGCGAAGTACTACCCGAAGATTATGCCGAATTGGTCGTGCAGGCTACGAATTTCCTGCGCGGTAAATCCACAGGATTGAACCAGCAGCTAAATGAGCAAATGCAAATGGCGGCGCAGGTGCATGATTATGAGAAAGCCGGGGATTTGCGTGATCGCATTCGGGCTTTGGCGGTGATTACAGCTAATCAGATTGTTAATCCGCGCCATGTGGCAGAGGCGGATATTGCCGCCATTGAAATGATCGGTGGCTATAGTTGTGTTCGGGTGTTTTTCTTTCGCGCTGGGCAGAATTGGGGGGAGCGGGCATTTTTTCCACGGCATGATAAGGAACAAAGCCCTGGCGATGTTTTACAGGCATTTCTGGGACAGTTTTATGAAAACAAAACTCCTCCTGCTTTGGTTCTGGTGAATGTTGATATGCCTGAAAGCAAGATTCTGGCCGAAGCGCTCTCAGTCCGCGCCGGGCGCAATGTGCGTATTATCCGCCCCAAACAGGGAGAAAAGGCCAAATTGGTGGAAAATGCCCGGTTGAACGCAAAAAATGCTCTGGAGCGATATTTGGCAGCTAATGCCAGCAGAGTAAAGCAATTGTCCGGGGTGCAACAGGTGTTTGGGTTGCATCACCCCCCACTTCGTATTGAAGTTTATGATAATTCACATGTTTCTGGCACCCATGCGGTCGGCGGAATGATTGTTGCCGGGCCAGATGGTTTTGAAAAAAGCAAGTATCGAAAGTTTAATGTTAAGGGTAAGGATTTAAGTCCGGGTGATGACTTTGGAATGATGCAAGAGGTTTTTAAGCGGCGTTTTTCACGTCTGGCCAAAGAAATAAAAGCCGGGACAGCGCAAATGCCTGATCTGGTATTGGTTGATGGCGGTGCCGGGCAATTATCCGCAGTGCTTGCTGTTTTGGAAGATTTGGATCTGGCAGGCCAGATAAATGTGGCGGCCATTGCCAAGGGCAAGGATCGCGATGCCGGCCGTGAGCAATTTTTTCTGCCCGGCAAACAGCCATTTCGATTAGCACACAATGATCCGGTATTATACTATTTACAGCAATTGCGAGACGAGGCGCATCGTTATGCCATTGGTGTGCACCGGGCCCGGCGCTCCAGTGCGATGGTAAAAAACCCGTTGGACAATATTCCGGGTATCGGGCCAATACGAAAACGGGCAATCCTTGCTCATTTCGGTTCGGCAAAACAGGTGGCTGGAGCTTCCCTTGCTGATCTGGAGCAGGTAAGAGGGTTGTCCAAACAAATGGCGAGGACAATTTATGACTGGTTTCATGAACAGGTTTAACGGGCAGGTACAAGCTTGATGAAGCCTTTTTCGCAAATGCCTCAAAAATATGTGGATGGTCTTGGGTTTCTGGTTTCGGACATTGATGACACCTTAACCCTGCACGGTGTGTTGCCGGCTAAGGTATATTCTTCTCTGCAAGCCATAAGAGCAACAGGAACTCGCGTGATTTTAATAACCGGCCGGCCAGCGGGCTGGTGCGATATGATTGCACGCTTCTGGCCAGTGGATGCTGTGGTTGGCGAAAATGGCTCTTTTTATTTTAAGCCTGAGGGCGGCTCTATTAAACGGGTCTGGGTTGATAACGCCGCCACGCGTGCTGCCAATCTTGTCAGATTATCAAGCATGGCAGAAAAAATAGTGGCGGAGTTTCCCGGCACGGCTTTGGCCGAGGATAATCCGTGGCGCGCTACTGATGTGGCGGTGGATTTTGCCGAAGATGTTACGCCATTGCCGTTAAAGGTGGCTGAACAAATCTGTAGCCGGTTTATCGAAATGGGCGCAACAGCCAAGGTCAGTTCCATTCACGTCAATGCCTGGATAGGCAGTTATGACAAGCTTTCTATGTTTGAACGATTACTTGCTGATGATTTTAATACCGATGTGCAAGATATACTGGATAAGGCAATTTATACAGGGGATTCCCCCAATGATGCACCAATGTTCAG
>JALSYJ010000063.1 GCA_027071965.1 Robiginitomaculum sp.
CAAAACGGTATCAATTGAGTATTTTGCTCTGCTGCCGGCCAAAACTCGGTAACCACACCCATTGCCGCCGAACCAAACGGATCGACAAGCGAAGTTACCAGATCGGGCGCATCTTGTGCTACAAACAACGCTACCACCGTATTGATAACAAAGAACCCGACCGCGCTTACATAGACCAAAGCCCGGTTGCGGGTAATTGCAGCAATGGCGGTAAAGGCGCCACTGACCCACAGAGTATTTACCGCAATAAATACCAAAACCGGATGCAAAAAATAAAGCAGGTTAACCGGGCCTAATATTTCTTCGTCCACCCACGGCATAAATTGCCCGACAAACAAGCCAACCGGCATGGCGGAAATACATAAAAAAGTTACAATATATACCCCGATCAACCGCGAAAGGGTCATATCCCGGGTAGAAACAGGGGTGCTGTGAACCAGCTCCAGCGATTTATGTACCTGATCGCGCATAACACCGCTAACCACAAACACCGCGCCAAAAAAGATAGCGGCCATGCTGAACCCTGATGTAATACCGGCAATTGCCAAAGAGCCATTGGCCTTGATTTTTTCTCCGGACTGGGTGCTGAAACTTACATCTGGCCAGGCAATAGTCGCAAAGCCAAGCAAAAACATCAATGCAACAGTGACCCAAAACCCCACCTGTCTGGTGTGATATTTTATTTCAAATCCTATGAGCTGACCTAACATTACCTGCTCCTAAACCAGACGGTATAAATGAGCAAAATATGCATCTTCCAGATCAGGCTGATCCAGCGCAAACCCGTTTTCAGGCGCCTCATCAGCCAATATGCTGATAATTACACCCCCCATTAAAAGCCGGGTTGAAAGCACCTGGTACTTTTCCTTTAGGCTGTCAACGTGCTGTTTCTCAACCTGTTTTCGCCAAACCTTACCCTTGATCTTGCTTATTAAGTCTTCCGGGGCGCCACGAGCAACTATTTCACCATCACCCATTATCGCCATATCCGGACATAAATCCCGAACGTCATCCACGATATGAGTAGAGAGAATAACAATCTTTCCCTCCCCGGCCTCAGACAAAAGATCAAGAAAGCGCTGCCGCTCAAATGGGTCCAGACCAGCCGTTGGCTCATCAACAATAATTACTCCGGGATCACCCAGCAGGCTTTGTGCCACACCAAAGCGCTGCCTCATTCCACCGGAATAAGAAGCTACCGCCACTTTTCTCATCTTCCACAAATTTACTGCTCGCAGCAGGCTTTCGCACTGTTCCTTGCGGGCATTTTTGTTCGTAATTCCCTTTAACACTGCCAGATGATCAAGCAGAGCCTCGGCACTAATCCGTGGATAAACTCCAAAGTCCTGTGGCAAATATCCAAGGGTCATGCGCATTTTCTGCGGCTCAGAGGTGATATCCACGCCATTTAGCGTAATAGTTCCGTTATCCGGCTGTAACAGGGTTGCCAAATTCCGCATCAATGTGGATTTCCCGGCACCATTTGGCCCAAGCAGGCCGAACATGCCCGGCGCAAGATCCAGCGATACATTTTTTAACGCTTTGATTTGTCCAAAGGATTTAGAAAGATTGGAAACACTTAACACAAGCAGGCCTCATTATTTTCGAGCAACAGCCCAGAATATCAATAAAGATTTATTGCTATACGATAATATACATATCGACAAGCGATAAAAATATTTTTATTTGCGAGAATTGATAAAATACTGCTGGCGAGCCTGTATCAAATTATGGCACGGCTTTCTTATGGATATTCGTGCATATGACAGCATAATTATCGGAGCCGGTGCCGCCGGCATGCATTGTGCGGCAATTGCTGCACAGCGCGCCAGAAAAGTGTTACTTCTTGATCATGCAAAGGCTGCGGGAGAAAAGATCCGGATTTCCGGTGGTGGCCGCTGTAATTTCACCAATCTTTATTGCGGGCCGCAAAATTTTATCTCTGAAAACCCGCACTTTTGCAAATCTGCTTTGGCGGGTTTTGGGCCACAAGACTTTATCAAATTGGTTGAGCAATCGGGTATAAGCTGGTTTGAGAAAACTTTTGGTCAATTGTTTTGCCAGAAACATTCAGGGCAAATCGTACAAATGTTACTAAACAGATGCCTTGATAATGGTGTGGACTTGCGCCTTCAAAGCAAAGTATTGGATGTAAAAAACAGCAAATCAGGTTTTGATCTAGCTACCAGTATTGGCCATTTTAAGACCAAATCCCTCATTATTGCTACCGGTGCCCTTAGCATTCCCAAAATGGGCGCAACCGGCTTTGGTTATGATATAGCCCGGCAATTTGGCTTAAACATAATTACACCAAGACCGGCTTTGGTGCCATTGCAGGTTTCACATGTATTCAAACAGCCGGTTTCCCAACTGGCCGGCTTAAGTCTTATGGCAGAGGTCTCATGCGGATCACAAAGTTTCACCGAGGCTATATTATTCACCCATCGCGGAGTTTCCGGCCCGGCAATTTTGCAAATTTCCTCCTATTGGGCCAGTGAGCAAGCAATCACGGTAAATCTGGCACCGGGAGTGGACATGCTGTCCATGGCCAAAGCTGCCAGAACAAAACACCCCAAACAGTCACCAGCAAAATTTATGGCCGGTATTCTACCCAATAAACTGGCACAAATAATTGCTGCGACCATTTCCCATCAACGCCTTGCAGATATGTCTGACAATCACTTGCAGCAGATGACAGATAAGGTGCAGCGCTGGAGTTTTGTCCCTGAGGGAACTTTGGGTTTTCGCATTGCCGAAGTAACGGCTGGCGGCGTTGATACCAAGGCGCTGTCGTCTAAAACCATGGAAGCAAAATCAGTGCCCGGTCTTTATTTTATTGGTGAGGTGGTGGACGTTACCGGACATTTAGGAGGACATAATTTTCAATGGGCATGGGCCAGCGCCAACGCATGTGCCAGGGCCCTTTAGTCCTGAAAATTCCTAAAACCAGAGCATCTTAAATACAAACAAGTGAATCAGGCGGCCTGTAAGCCGGGTTCTGTCATCCTGAACAACTGTCAGGAGAGGTGATCATTCATCTAGGATGTCTGTTGCCAGACATCTCATGCAACCGACCCGAACAGCAGTGCAAAGACGCACATGTGCCATTCCTATTTGGTTTTGCTCCAGGTGGGGTTTACCATGCCTCGCTTGTTGCCAAGACGAGCGGTGCGCTCTTACCGCACCCTTTCACCCTTACCGCTTGACCAATGGCCAAGTTGGCGGTTTGCTTTCTGTGGCACTTTCCCGGGGCTTGCGCCCGCCGGGTATTACCCGGCACCTTGTCTTTGTGGAGCCCGGACTTTCCTCAAGAGCAAAAGCTCCTGCGATCACCCGGCCACCTGATCCATAATTGTTTCAACCGGGTTTAATGCCTTAGGTCAAGTCCTTAAGATAAAACAAACAAGCCATGTAATAATTGCCATGTCTGCTCATCCAGCACACCATCTATTTGCTGCGGACGGTAGCGACGCTGAAACTCCGAGATCAGGCAATGCTGGTCTTTGCCTGAAAATGGAACGGAATTCACCTCATAGCCAATGGCGGACAATAATTGCTTGGCCTCTGTTTTTGTCCATGTTTTTCTGCGCAAACTTGTTCTTTCAGGCCACAGGCCAATGCCTGCTTCTGCCAATGCCTGCCAGGGAAACTTTTCACCTGGATCCAGTTTTCTGGATAAAGCAATTTCATTGTGACCAACAATATTCACAGGCAAAATACTGTGGCGACTTATAATATCCTTACAAAGGGCTTTAACGGAACTGATTTGTGCTGCCGGAAAGGGCGGCAGGGCAAAATCATGACCGCCATTTACAATTTCCACGCCTATTGAGGCACTGTTTACATCAGTAATTCCACGCCAATATGACAGTCCGGCATGCCAGGCACGCTTTTCCTCTGCAACCAGTTGAAAAACTTTTCCGCTCTCATCAACCACATAATGAGCAGATACTTTAGCTTTGGGGTCGCATAATCTGTTCAATGCATCCCCGGCAGTTTTCATGCCCGTATAGTGTAAAACCAACATGGATACAGGCAGGGCCCGCTGATTAAAATTGGGCGAGGCAAATTTGGCAGCAGAATCAAACTCAGCGATCAAACCGCTTGCACCCATTGACCGTCCAGCCCTTTGGCCCGCGCCGGGCATCCAAAATTGTTTCACTCATCGGCTCTGTATCCATTGAGCCTGCCCTTTTATTGGCGAATTTTTTGGCGCCTTGCCATCTGAATAAAAACCAGACAATTGCAATGGCCCCAGCCAGAACAAGTGTTCCAATGATAGCTGCCATTGCAAAAAAGAAAGTGCCGATGGCAGCCAAAACAGCAAAAACAATAGCGCCAGCTTTTAACAGGCTGGCGCGAATTAGCAAAACAAGCCTCATCAACAGGCTAGAACCTGACTTCATATCTGGCCCAGTATTATCTGATCCCGTATTGCCTGATCGCATATTTGGTTGAGAAAGCAACATGGCTATCCTCCTGTTATGCCCCACAGCTTCTATTTTGGCACGCATATGCAATTCGTCAATGCACAAGCATGTGATCTTTTTCTTTTTCCCTTTGTTCCATAATTTTATCATATGCCAGATTGATCATTGCCATTTTGGCATTAGCCAATTCCTGCAGTTCAACCGGAAGCCCACGCGCCAACACCCTGTCCGGATGATTGTTGGAAGCCATACGTCGATATGCAATTTTCAAATCAGCATCAGATATTGTTTCTTCTACACCCAAAATCA
>JALSYJ010000064.1 GCA_027071965.1 Robiginitomaculum sp.
TATTCATTCGCTGGCCAGCAGATCAAGTGCGATTGCGCTCATGCTGGCAACTCCGGTTTCGATGGTTTTTACCCGGTTTGGGGCAAAAAATGGCGAATGCAGGGATGGCAGGGATGTGCCCTGTTTTTTGGCGGCTTCGTATTTTTCCGGCTCTACCGCACCCAACCAGTAAATTACGCCGGGAATATTGGCCGAGGTGCGACCATAACGGCCAAAGTCCTCTCCGCCCATTACCGGTTCCATTTTAATCACCTGCTTGTCGCCAAGAGCTGCACTTAATGCTGCTACCACACGCTGATTAAGCGCCGGATTATTGTAGGTGGAAGGGGTGAACTCGTCCTTTATTTCAATTTCAGGCCATTTGTCCTTGGGCAAGCCAAATGCCTGAGCCTGTCCTTTGGCAATGCGCTCAATGCCAGCCAGTAATTTGGCACGGGTTTCATCTGAATAGGAACGAACGGTAAGCTGCAAGTGCACATTATCAGAAATAATATTGTGCTTGGAGCCACCATGTATGGAGCCAACAGTTACCACTGCCGGATCCAGTGGAGACAATTCCCGACTGACCAGAGTTTGTAAGGCAGTTACAATATAGGCCGCCAGAACAATCGGGTCCTTGGTGGTGTGCGGGTAGGCTCCGTGACCACCAATACCGTGAACCTTTATGTCAACACTGTCCACATTGGCTAGGGCATAACCTGAGGTATAGCCCACAACGCCTGCGGGCAATGACGCGTTTACATGCAGGGCAATGTTGAAGTCTGGCTGGGCGAAGCGCTCAAAAATCCTGTCGGCAAGCATGGCTTTGGCGCCTTTTCCCACTTCTTCGGCTGGTTGTGCAATTAGCATCAAGGTTCCAGACCATTTATCTTTCTGCCGGGCCATATTGCGTGCTGTACCAACCAGGGAGGTCATATGAATGTCATGGCCGCAGGCATGCATTATCGAGACATCCTGCCCCATCTGGTTCACCCCTTTGGCGGTGCTGGCATATGGCAATCCGGTTTGTTCTTTTAGGGGCAGGGCGTCCATATCGGCGCGCAGCATCAGGGTCGGCCCGTCGCCGTTTTTCATAATCGCCACCAGCCCGGTGCCACCAATGCCTGATGTTACCTGAAAACCTGCTACTTCAAGCTCGGCTTTCATGCGTTTGGCCGTTTCAACTTCTTGCAGGGAAAGTTCTGGGTTTTGGTGAAAGTGCTTGTACAGGTCTTCCAGATATTTGTTCTCTGTATCTGCTTGTGCGGGAGCTACCCACAAAAGTGCCAGTCCAAACGCTGTTGCAATTAAGTTGTTTTTCATGCTCACACTCCCAACCGATCTTCAAGAAAACCACCATAACAAGCCATGCCATAAACAAAAGCCAAAAATGAAGTGGACGTGTTCACGATTGTGAATGGGGATTAGCCCATATGACTGTGTTTATGTAACAGGAGCCTTCTGTGGTATTGGGCGCATTATTATTTCTCTCGATAAGTCTTGTTTGCATGAGCATTTGGTCTATGGGGTGAAGTAATGTATGAATATTGCTGTGAGGGTGAGTCTTTATTGCTAGTTAGCCGGAGCAGGCCATGTTTATCCGATGTTTCAAGGTTTTTCTTTTATTTGCTTGGGTGTTGGCGGGGCTGTTCTGGTCGGCATCTGCCTATGGACAATATGCCACGCTAAACACCTGGTATAGCGAAAGCCGCAAGGAGCATTTTACAACAAGCAATCCCGCCTGGTCTGGCAAAATCGGAGACAGAAGGTCTCCTGATTATCGCCTCATAAGGGTAGAGGGGTCACTCCTTAGTCCAGAATATCCGCAACCGGCGGATACCGTGCCCGTTTATAGTTTCTGGAGCGATGATCGCAAAGACAATATTCTATCAAGCGATCCGGCATGGACAGGAAGCCAGAACCGGGACGGCTATCGCCGGTTTCGGCTGGAGGGCTATCTCTACAAGAACCCGGCAGCAGGAACAGTCCCGCTGATCAGTCTTTGGAGTGCCATGCGCACTGATAACTACAGTACAACGGATACACGGCTGGCGCTTGCTGCTGGAACCAGTGCTGGCAATCGCACACAAACCATTACCGGTGGCGGTTATCAGGTTTTTCGGGTGGAGGGCTATATGTTGCCACCGCCCATGGAAACAGACATGAGCCAACCAGATTATATTGCCAACCTTAAAGCTATCGGTTTTGGTGACTGGCGGCCATTGCGGCCTAATGAACGAGGCTCAAGGCCGCAAAATGTCAAACAGCGTGCCGCGGCGCGGTTCAAGTCGCAAATGGTCATTGTGCCGGTTGAATTCTCTGATGCCAGATTTGGCCCCGGCGATTTTGCACGCTACGCAAAATTTGCCTCGGCAACTGATGATCTTAGTCTGGAGCGTGGTGTCAGTGCCGTAAGTCGTGGTAAGTTTTCATGGCGATCAAAACTGATCCCGGTTGTGCGCGATACTCTTACAATGGCGCAGGCCACGCGGGAAGTGTTTGATGAGGCATGGAAAGCAGTTGAGGGCAGAACCGAAGAACTTGATGGCAGGCAAGTCACATGGTCAGCGGAATTGTTCGAACAAAGAAACGGTTTTCCGCTTTCAGTTTATGATCTTGATGGTGATGGCCCGGAATTTGAAGAAGTGCATGCGCGTACCCGTGTTCTTAAATTGGCAGACAAATTTATCCGTTTTAACACCTATGATGCCAATGGTGATGGCCGTGTTGATAATTCCGAACTGATAGTGTTGCGCTTTGGTGCTGATCCTGGAGTTGGCGGACAGGCATCTTCTTCCAGTGAGTATAGCGGTGACGGTAAAACGGTCGCGGTTTCTGTTTTGAACGTCGCCAAGGATACTACACGCGCCGGATTGATCCACGAAATGTTGCACATATGGGGTGGAACAGATGTTTATGGCCCCGATTATGAACTTAATTTTCGCAACACAATCATGTCTGCCATGGCTGGTGATGACACGGTTTGGGAGCTTGATCCATGGCATTTACAGAAATTTGGCTGGATACAGCCCAGATTTGTACCAATAGGCGTAAGATCACAACAGGCTGGTAATTCGGAACTTATTCTGGCGGCAGGTCACGATCGCACTGGAAGTCAAGCTGCACGACCGATAATTTTTTATGACCCGGAGCGCGGGTTACGCGAATACTTTATAGCGCAATACCGCTCAAAATTTCCGCAATGCCCGGGCAGTAGTCTGCCTGATTTGGCCTGTCCTGATTATCAGGACAATGGAGCGCCGGATACCGGGTTTGCAATTTGGCATGTAAGAACCAAAGAGAGCGGCGGGCTTGCAGAAATCACGAAAGGTGATGACAGAGGAAACCGGGTGGCATGGCCTGATGGAACGGACGATCGGGGGCATTTATTCTATCTTGGGGTTATTGACCCGGCAGACGGTAAAATCGGTGGAACCAACTATTTAAGCTCTTCTAATGATACTATTTTTCCTCGCTGGTGGGATGGCGCTGATACCGGTTTGCGGCTTCGGGCTGGGCTTGTCTCGGCGAGCAGTCCGGTAGCAGTGCTTGAATGGAGTTATGCTTCTTCTGCTTTTACGCCCAGGCTTGATATTTTGCGCCTTGCAGGGTTCCCCAATGAAGAATATCCGGTCGTTAATGCCGGGCAGACTATTGCGGTTGAGGGCATTTTTGGCGCGGTCAGGGCAGAAGCTCGTGCGCGATTGATTGGGGAAGCTGGCCGCGAATTACACGTACCAGTTATCAGTTGGTCGCCGCGGCGTATGATACTTAGGATTCCTGCTAGGGCACGGCCTGGACGCTATAAAATTCTTGTTATGCATAAGCCTGCCCGAATAGGATCCAGCTATAGTTTTTCTAACGGTCTGAATTTTGAAATACCAGTGGCCCCCATTGTCGAGGCAGGTCTGCCTCGGGATTTTGATAAAAACCTGTCAGTGCCGGGCCTGCGTGCAGATATGATTTCACGGGTTGATCCTGGCGCGGTATCATTGCCGCAATCACTAAGGTTTTCCGGCAGGCCAATAGCTCCGCACCCGTATGGAGCAACACAAAAAAAATCAAAAACGCAATTTATAAAGCCGGGAGTAGCGGCGGTATTTTCACAAACCAGACCAATTGCAGCCTTGCCCGTTACTGGCAGGAACAATATTTGTGTCGCCGCCACACAGGGCAGGATTGCATGGAATTATCAGGGAAATAAAAATTGGGGGAAGTTCAATATTGATCGTTTGTGCAAGGGGGCAGAAACATCCCGTGAGCCAGCGCTTTGCTTTCAAAGGATTATGCATGAAAGGAAAGATGGTAAACGCTGGA
Organism: Robiginitomaculum sp.; assembly: GCA_027071965.1. Lineage (GTDB taxonomy): Bacteria > Pseudomonadota > Alphaproteobacteria > Caulobacterales > Maricaulaceae > Robiginitomaculum_B. The sequence goes on from JALSYJ010000064.1 coordinate 4,297, forward strand.
CATGGAGCGATGCCATTGATCTTTGTGAAGGTACACAAAATGCCAATGCAACAATCCGCTGTTATGATCAGCAAATCAAAAAAAGCCGCAAAGCAAAACAGGCAATAAGAGCTTGCGGTGAGTAAGATAAAATAAAGATTTTACATTTTTAGCAAAAGTGGGAAGTTTTTTTAATCTCCTACCGCCTAGCGGCTACTTGAGGAGTCTTTGTTTGTCCTTCGTTAAGGGGCTAAGTGCATAGTTTATCTTGGTCTGACTTGTCTTTTGCTGATTATCAGGTCATGCACTTATTACTGTTATTGAATCTGCAGACAATTTATGAGGCCCGGCGTGCATCAATCCGAATATTTGTTTGATGTTTTGATTTTTCTAACAGCAATGATTGTGATTGTTCCGGTGTTTCAGCGCTTTAAGCTCAGCCCGATTTTGGGTTATCTGGC
>JALSYJ010000065.1 GCA_027071965.1 Robiginitomaculum sp.
GGAGCGTGAATAATCATAAGATGGCTTATTCTTAGGGTCATCCCATGCGTAATTGGAAGAAAGATACAAGGGCGCAATAACCGCCCCGTGGGCGCTATCGGTTGCGATTGCGCTTTGGGCAAGCCGGGTTTGCGTATGAACCAGATTGTTCATGAGATAGCTCCGTTTATAAAAGATATGATCGGGGGAGAAATGGCGGCTGTCTCTTTCAGGAAACCGTCATGACCATAGATGGATGGAATTTCAATAATTCTGGATCCGGGTATTTTTGCCGCAAGTTCCCGCATATGATCCACTGGTACCAAACGGTCGCCATCAATGGCAATAATGAGGGATTTTGTTGTTATTACCTTGGGGTTAATCTGATGCAGATCCAAAGAAAGCGACAAAGCCAGATAGCGTTCCGGCGCCATTTCAAAGCTCTGCGCCTTAGCTACAAGATAGTCGCAGGCTTCAGAATTCCCTTTTGCAGTTAACGGCCCTTCAAACCGGGCCTCAAACTCATCAGCACTGCGATAGGTGGTCATTGCCAATTGCCGGGCCAGTGCCACAGCACCCTTGCCATCACCATTAAGCAGGCCAAATTCAATAATCCGGCGCTGAATACCTCGCACGGCAGTGGCCATTGGGTGCTGTTTATGGGCCGCCGCCAGCACCACCAAACGCTGTAAGCGCTCAGGAAACAGGGCGGCAAATTGCAGCGCAACTGCGCCGCCATAAGATGCACCGATCAGGCTGTGCAGCGAGGAAATATGCAATACCTGAAGGATATGAGCCAAGGCTCTGGCTTGATCAGAAGGACAGATCTTTATGACATGTTTTTCTTCATTAGGTAGAAAGTCAAAGGAAAGAACACAAAACCGGCCAGTATCAATGGCCCGCTTTGGCCCTGCCATTTGGCGCCACCATCCACGCTCATTCTGGTGGTCGGCTACAATGCGTCCTGCGGAAATGCCGCCAAGTACAGCAATAACCGGATTGGACATATTGCCGTGCAGGCGAACACGAACGAAGGCTTCTTCAAGTGGTTGGGAGCTGGCTAGGGAAAAGTCCCCGGGCAGATCAATGATCATGTCACGAACCTGCATCGGGGCCAAAATATTTTCAGGAATAACAGGTGGAAATACTGATCCTGCTAATTCTTGCGCATAATATTGCCGGTCGGTGATATTCATGTTTGTCTCCCGTGTTTCTCAAACATTCATTCAAGAAAATCCAAAGACAGACTGAAAAAGACCAGATCGGACATTAACGGGTAAAGCCCAAGGGGCTGAGCGCTCTTGTCCAACTCATCTTTCGAAGTCTTAAACTTCGCAGGACTTGGCACCTTTCCTCACATGCAGGTCATTGCTAGTGTGGTGGTTGCCCCAGCGTCAACGGGCCTTTCCCTCGACTGGTCTTGATGAATTGCGCTCAAGTTTGATCATAACGGCGCCAAGGTCAAGGCCTGTTTACAGTGAAATTTCCAATTGGTGGCGCCGTGCAATTATGGCCGGTTTTTATGAATTGCCCACTTGCTTAAAGTCGGCGGCTTTTGTATAAGCCGCGCTTGAAATCGCGCGCATTGCCGCCAAACTGTTAAAAAGCTGATCCAATGAAAAAAGACATTCATCCAGACTATCACACCATTACGGTTACAAATACCGATGGCTCAACCTACCAGACCCGCTCCACCTATGGCAAAGAGGGCGATAATCTGGTGCTGGATATTGACAGCTCCACCCACCCGGCGTGGACTGGAGGCGGACAGCAATTGCTTGATCGCGGTGGACGGCTTAGCCGCTTTCGTGACAAATTTGCTGGATTTGTTTCCTAAAATCAAATATCCATGGACCAACGGTCAGCTAGAACGCATGAACCGGGAAATGCTTTTGAGGTCATATCCTAAAGGGTTATACCAATTTCCCGTTCAAGGCGCGCTCAATCAGCCTGATTGTTTCCTGATTGCCAAAAACGGCTATGAATGAGCCGAATCTCGGCCCGGTTTTTTGCCCAAGCAAAACTTCGTAAAGTGCTGAAAACCAGTGGCGTAAATTGTCAAATCCGGCTGCTTTTCCAGCGGCAAACACCTCTGTTTGCAATATTTGCGCATCACGTTCATTCCTATCCAGCGCCTTTAGCCTGTTTAGCAAATCCTCCAGTGCTGCGCGTTCCGTGTCGTTGGGGAGCCGAAATTCTTTTGTCGGCAGAATAAAATCACGAAAATAGGTAATGGCATATCCGGCCAGCCGATCAAGCAGCGGATGACTGCTGGCACTGGCGCCTTCCACATAGCGTGAGATAAAGCCCCACATTTGCTGTTTGGTCTCAACCGAAGCCGCAGAAGCCAGATTAAGCAATAGGGAAAACGAGATCGGAACATTATCTGCAGGTGGCTTACCGTTATGGATATGCCAAACCGGATTGTTCAGGCGCTCTTTGGTGTCCTGATCAGGATAGGCCGCCAAATGTTGCAGATATTCATCGGTGTTTTTGGGGATTACATCAAAAAACAGCCGCTTGGCAGTTTTAGGCTTTTGATACATGAAGTGAGACAGGCTTTCGGGCAGGCCATAACTTAGCCATTCCTCCACTGAAAGACCATTGCCCTTTGATTTGGAAATTTTTTCGGCATTCTCATCCAGGAATAGCTCGTAATTAAAGCCAGCCGGCGGAACGCCGTCCAATACCCGGCAAATTTTGGATGATTGATGTACTGATTCAATCAAATCCTTGCCCGACATTTCATAATCAATGCCCAGTGCGGCCCAGCGCAGGGCCCAGTCCGGCTTCCATTGTATTTTTACATTACCGCCAGTTACCGGAACCTGTTTTTTCTTGCCATCGACATCTTCAAACGCGATGGTTCCTGTCGCTATGTCACGGGACAGGGTCGGAACCTGCAAGACTTGTCCTGAAACCGGCGAAATTGGCAAAAATGGTGAATAAGTCTCCTGCCGCTCTTTGCCCAGGGTTGGCAGTATAATGTCCATTATCTTGTCGAACCGCTCCAGCATCAGGAGCAAGGTTTTATCAAAACGACCACTGCTATAGGTTTGGGTTGATGAAATAAATTCATAATCAAAACCAAACTGATCTAAAAATGCACATAATCTTGCATTGTTATGAGCCGAAAAACTTTCATGAGTGCCAAAAGGATCGGGAACTTTTGACAGGGGCAGGCCAAGATGGGCCTGTAACATTTCCTGTTCAGGAAGATTGGAGGGAACTTTGCGAAACCCGTCCATATCATCAGAAAAAGCAATCAGGCGGGTGGTGAAGGCGCCCTCAGTCATCACTTCAAAGGCATGACGCACCATTGAGGTGCGGGCCACTTCACCAAAAGTGCCAATATGCGGCAGTCCAGAAGGTCCATATCCGGTTTGAAACAAAACCTCACCACTTCTTCGTCCCTGCCGGGACAGACGTTTGACAAGTAGCCTGGCTTGTTCAAATGGCCATGCTTTGTGTGTTGCAGAAATTTGTGCTTGTTCGCTCATGATGTGTTTCTTCTTCTGTGGCGAACTTCGCTAGCCTAAGTCCGGGGTGTGGGTCAAGAAACCTCTGGGATTTAGGACTTTGACCCTACCGCAATCTTGGGGTTTAGCTAAAAAATTAATATCTTGGAAACCATGATTGGGCGAACTTGCAACTCTTATTTATTTATCACGCTTGGAAAAAATGTAATGGGTCGAACGACAGGGTTTATGTTTGTTGCGATTTATGCGTTGCTGGCCATGGTTTCAGCACTGGCGCTTGTGCGACTTATGGAAACCAGTATCGGTTATGCCAGCCTGATGGGAGCCATAGTATTTCTGGCGGCAGTGCAGGCCCATGTTTTTGCTGTACGAAAGTTTGAGAGCGCTGAAATTCGCAAAAATATCGAGACCTTGCGCAATACCACCAGGGATATTGCCGGTAAGCTGGATATAGCACAAAACCAATTGGCAGAACTTTCACGTTCAGTAGAAGAAGAAGCAATTCACCGTAATCAGGCAATTGTCTCAGAGGTACAGGTCATTGAGAGCCTGATCGAGAAAATGGAAGATGATTTTTCTTCGCGCTTGGCTGAAACTGCGCGCATTGCAGCGGTAAAGGTGGACGATGTGCAAATGGCAGATGATCGGCACTTAATGCTGACACTGGTGCGCGAGGCTCTGGAGGCAGGCCGGGTTGAGCTGCATCTGCAACCGATTGTGTCCCTGCCACAGCGTAAAGTCTATTATTATGAGAGTTTTACCCGGCTCCGTGATCATGAAAACAAGGTGATAATGCCCGGTGATTTCCTGCGGGTGGCAGAGCCGGCAGGGCTGGTATCAGTGGTTGATAATTTATTGCTGTTTCGTTGTGTGCAGATTGTCCGCCGTCTGACGCAAAAAGACCGGCGGGTTGGCGTGGTTTGTAATATTTCACCGGATTCCTTGGGAGATGAGGAGTTTTTTCCGCAGTTTCTAGACTTTATGCGGCAGAATTCGGATTTGTCCGGCTCTTTGATATTTGAAATGGGACAGGCTGATTTTGTCAAACGCTCAGTAACCGAAGCCAGAAACATGTCGAGATTGGCCGATTTTGGGTTCCGCTTTTCCATCGACAAGGTCGAGACTATGGATTTTGATCTGGCGGATATGCAGCGTGCCGGGGTCAAGTTTTTGAAAATTGATGCTGAAATGCTGTTAACGGCTGTTCATTCTGCCACTGGCGGGGCCTTGCCATCAGCC
>JALSYJ010000066.1 GCA_027071965.1 Robiginitomaculum sp.
TCTTCGATTGATTAGAATCGAAATTCCCCGGTACTCGGCGGCGACATAGCACGGAGAGTTCGCCCCGGCAAGATACTCCTGAACAAAGCCTGCAATTCCTTTTAGCACCAGCTAAATTCTTCCAACTGTAAAATCCATGCTTCTTTAACCCTTATGGGTCATAGTGAGGCTTAACTAACTAAAGGGAAAAGGGAAAAGGGTGTCTCCAATTCGGTTAAAAGAGCTGGCAATTTTTAAGTCGCGCTCGACACTGGTTGTGTCGGCTGTTGTATTGACGATCCTGATAGTTACGGTGCTTGGCATCACTTTGCGCGGTAGCGCCACGCGAGTGGCACTTGCGGCGGAGAATGCATCTGTTTTGGCCCAAACCCGGGGTGACATGATTTCAACCCGCAGAGAGCTAAGCTATGTTTTATCTTCGGCCAGGGAAAGCGGCGACCGGCGCTGGGAGAGCAGATACCGCACTTTATCTTCGCAATTATCATCCTTGCTGGACAAGGCGCATAAGCTGGCAGAATCCACCCCAGCCGACCTTGCCGCAGAACAGGCAGCTTTGGCTCGTGAAAAGATGCGGCCCTTTGAAGAGCAAGCCTTTGCCCATATCAGGCGCGGACACAAAGCCCTGGCCAATCGTTTTATTAGCGACCCCGCCTATAATCTGGCTGCCAGTCAGTTTGACAGCTCCATCGACAAACAGCTTACTGAATCCAGGCTGTATTTTACCGCAGAACGTCAAAAGGCGTTGGCAGTTTCAAATCGTGCCATGATCGGCGCCGTAATTGCGCTTTTGGTTTTAAGCATGCTTTGGTATGCAATTTTGCGAGATGCTCAAAAACGTGGGCGGGCACTGGCTTCAGCGCAGGCAGAATTGCTTGCCTATCGGGACGAGCTGGAAGACCGGGTGCGCAATCGTACTCATGAATTACGCCTATCCATGGAAAAAGCTGAAGCAGCCAACAAAGCCAAATCAGAGTTTTTGGCCGTTATGAGTCATGAAATTCGCACACCATTAAATGGTGTAATGGGTATGTCTACGGCTTTGGATGCAACCAAGCTTGCACCAGAACAACAGGATATGGTTGGCACCATTCAAAAATCCGGACAAATTCTTCTCACCATCTTAAACGATGTGCTGGATCTGTCCAAAATCGAGGCCGGCGAGTTTCGTTTATGTAAAGAGGCCTTTTCCATCAACGAAGTTGTAAGCCCAATCCTTAATTTGTTTCTATCAACCGCCGAACAAAAGGGCTTGCGCTTAAATGTTGAAAACCTGATTGCCGACACCTCAAGATTTGAGGGCGACCCGGCGCGCTTGCGGCAAATTGTCAGTAATCTGATCAGCAATGCGCTGAAATTTACCGAAGAAGGCTCGGTCACGCTATCCATTTCCGACCAAACGGACGCAGATGACGATCACTTTTTAGTATTCACCGTCACCGATACCGGAATTGGCATCCCTCTGGACGCGCAAAAAACTATATTTGACAAATTCACGCAAGTAGACAGCTCCTTAAGCCGTAAATACGATGGAACCGGGCTGGGGCTTGCCATTTGTAGTCAGCTTGCAAGCCAATTGGGTGGAGAGATCGGCCTGCAGAGCGACCCCGGTGAAGGCTCTACCTTCCAGTTCTTTGTTCCCGTCGACAAGCTGGAAGATGCAAAATCTGATGACATTGCAGAATCTGTAACGACGGCCACAAGTCCTAAAAAACGCGGGCTACGTATTTTGGTTGCCGAAGATAATCGCACCAATCGCATGGTCATAAAAGCGATCCTAAAACCCACCAATGCGGAACTGGTATTTGCCGAAGATGGCGAACAGGCCGTTGACCTGTGGAAAAGAAGTACATTTGACTTGGTGTTGATGGATATTCAAATGCCGAATATGAACGGCGTTGATGCAACCAAGGCAATACGGTCGCTGGAAATGGGTGAACAAAGAGACAAAACACCTATTGTTGCAGTAACCGCCAATGCCATGCCTCACCAGCGCGAAGAATATCTAGCAGCCGGCATGGATGATCATGTGGCCAAGCCCATTCAGCCCAAGCGCCTGTACAAAGCCATGAAAGAGGCCGTAAAGGCTGCCAACAGCAATGAAAAAGACTTAAAAACCGGATAACAGCTATAAAAAGCTGTAAGGATCAATATCAAGTTTTATCCGCACCTTGTTTCCGGCTCTATATTTGTTGCGCCAATCCAACATATATCCGGACAAATCGGTTTTTTTCGACGAACGCACCAGCAATCTGCGACGCCACCGCCCCCGTACCACCGCAAATATTGGTTCTGATGGCCCCCAAATTTCAATATCCCCAGCAGTTGCCGGGGCCATAGCAGCAAAATCAAGCGCTGCCTGATGGGCGGTTTTTTCTGAAGAAGCCGAGACTATTACAGATGCGAGCCTACCAAATGGAGGAAAGCCCATTTGTTCGCGCAAACCAAGCTCAGCATCAACATATCTTTGCCGATCCCGTGCCAAAAGTGCGTCTATTGCCTCGTGCTCAGGCTGGTGAGTTTGCAATAACGCTCTGCCTTCAAGATGGGAGCGACCAGCCCGCCCTGCCACTTGTGTCAGGGTTTGATAGGTGCGCTCTGCAGCCCGCAAATCCGCACCGCCCAACCCCATATCTGCATCAACCACGCCAACCAGTGTCAAATTTGGAAAATTGTGCCCCTTGGCCGCCATTTGGGTTCCTATCAAAACATCAATAAGGCCGTCCTGCATGCGAGAGATCAGATTGCGAATCTGCTCAGGGGTTTTGGTGGTATCGGAGGAAAACACCTCACAGACAGCTTCTGGAAATAATATTGCTATTTCTTCTGCCAGCCGCTCCACCCCCGGCCCAACCGGGTGCAGAGAGTTTTCAGCTTTGCACGCAGGACATATAGCAGGCTTTGCCATAGAAAACCCGGTCAAATGACAAACCAGGCGCCCGGAAAGCTTATGCTCTACAAGATAACTGTCTGTGTTCGGTGATTTTATTCTCTCCCCACAGGCCCGGCAGATAGTCAAGGGAGCATAACCGCGCCGGTTTAGATATAAAAGCACTTGCTGTTTTTGCGCCAGGGTATTTTCCATGGCCTTGCGTAAGGGCTCGGATATCCAGCGCCCGGCAACCGGCGGATGCTGCTTCAGGTCAATGGCCCGGATCATGGGAAGGCGTGAACTGCCCGGCCTGTTTTGCAAAGCCAAATAACCATAGCGGCCGGATTTTGCGTTATGCAAAGTCTCCAAAGATGGGGTGGCTGATGCCAGAACAATCAAGCAGCCGGCCATGCTGGCCCGAACCACCGCCATATCTCGTGCATGATATAGCACGCCTTCTTCTTGTTTGAATGAGCTGTCATGTTCTTCGTCAACGACAATCAGAGACAGTTTGGCAAATGGCAGGAACAGGGCAGATCTGGCGCCAACCACAATTCTTGCCTGTCCCGATGCAACTTGTCGCCACACCCGTTGCCGTTGGCGGCCAATTATATCTGAATGCCATTCTGCAGGCTGGGCGCCAAAGCGTTTAGCGAACCTGTCCAATATGTCCTGCGTCAGAGCAATCTCAGGCAGTAAAATCAAAACCTGATTGTCAGGATGTTGCCGCAATGCCTCAGCCACGGCCTCAAAGTAAACCTCGGTTTTGCCAGAGCCGGTAATGCCATCGAGCAAAATTGGGGAAAAGCATTCTTGCCTCACTTTTCCAGCCAACTCATTTGCTGTCTCTTGTTGTGAAGGCGTTAATTCAATACTCTGCCTGTCAGGATCAGGGGTGACAAAATTCTCGTTTACTTGCTGCAATGTTCGCTGTAATGCGCCCAGCTTTATCAATCCTTGTATCACAGAGCCAGAAACTCCGGCAGATTTTGCAAGCTCTGTGGCGCGCCAGGCCCGGTTTCCTATCTTATCCAGAACCTTTTGCCGCGCTTTGGTCATTTGTTTTGGGATATTCTTACCGGCTATAATCACCGGCACATCGGCAGCAGGAGCAAGGGCATCTGCAGCAGGCAAACACATTCGCAAAACTCGCCCGGCACCTGCGCATGAATATTTACCAACAAAATCAATAAACTTTCGTTGCTCATCGCCCATTGGACGTGTGGGAAAAACACTGGAGACAAACTTTAGCTTGCGGCCCTTTGGTTGGGTTTTTGCCTCCTCTATATTCCAGACAACCCCAACCGCCATACGCTTGCCCAGCGGAGCCAATACATAGCTTCCGGTTTCCAGCACAATCCCTTCAGGCACCAGATAGTCAAATGGCTCTGCCACAGGAATTTCAAAAAGAACCTTCGCCAGCAACCCCCTGTTCATCATTTGCGTGTCTCCTGTAGTTTAGGTGATTTGCTATTGAAGATTTGAAAACACAGGTTGGAGACGAAATGAAATTTTTTCTTGATACAGCAATAGTAGATGAAGTGGCCAAGATGGTTGATACCGGGCTGGTTGACGGGGTTACCACCAACCCGTCCCTGATTGCCAAGACCGGAGCCAAACTCGAAGATACCATTGCCGCAATGTGCAAATTGACAAATGGCCCGGTCAGCGCCGAAGTCACGGCTACTGACAGTCAAGGCATGATCGAACAGGGCATAAGCCTGCGAAAGATCGCCGACAATGTCTGTATAAAAATTCCATTGACCATGGAGGGCCTGCGCGCGACCCATAAATTGAGTGC
>JALSYJ010000067.1 GCA_027071965.1 Robiginitomaculum sp.
CTCCGAAAGCGCTCTTGCTGCCGGATTGATGATGGGAATTATGCTGATCCCGTTTATTTCCTCTTTGTCTGATGATGTGCTGTCATCAGTGCCAAAAACCTTAAGCGATGCGTCTTTAGGCCTAGGGGCGACCAAGGCTGAAACCATTACCAAAGTAGTTATTCCAGCCGCCATACCTGGCATTGCCGGCAGTTTGCTATTAGCCATTTCAAGAGCTATCGGGGAAACCATGATTGTGGTCATGGCCGCCGGGCTTTCGGCCAATCTGTCCCTAAATCCATTTGATGCTGTTACCACCATGACCGTTCAGATCGTCACCCTGCTGACCGGAGATCAGGAATTTGACAGTGCCAAAACCCTTGCTGCCTTTGCCATTGCCCTGCTTTTATTCATTCTTACCATGGGCCTTAACATGATTGCCCTTAGGGTCTTTAACAAGTACAGGACAATCTATGCCTGAACATTCATTGACAAGTTCGGCGCAGTTAAAAGCCCGCCATGGCCGCGAAACCCGTTTTCGATGGATGGGTAGAATAGCAATTTTGCTATCCCTTGGCTTTTTGGTCTTTATGTTTGTGGCAATTGGCCTGCGCGGAAGCAGTGCCTTTTCACAAACCAGAATACTGCTGCAAATAAATTTTGATGAGCAAATCCTGGACCCACAGGCAAAACGCGACCCGGCGCAATTGGCACTGGCCAATTACAAGCCCCTGATAACCAAAGCGCTAAAGCAATTATTTCCCGAAGTCACCAAGCGCCGTGATCAAAGACGGCTTGGCAGATTATTATCCAATGGCGCAGCCTTTGAGCTAGCGGATATGGCCGCAAAAGATCCGCAACTTATCGGCACAACTCGCGATATATGGCTAACCGCATCTGCGGATGTGGATATGTTAATAAAGGGCAAGGTTGATTTAGGCGTGGAAGAAAACCTGCGCCGATTGAAAGACACAGAACTTAGCTGGATCAGAAAATTACAAGATAACGGCCATATCAAAAAGAAATTCAACAGCGCATTCTTTACCAAGGGCGATTCACGTGAACCGGAAATGTCAGGTATTTTTGGTGCCATGGTCGGCTCGTTCTTTTCACTGCTGGTATGTTTTGTAATAGCCTTCCCGCTTGGGGTGTTAACAGCAATTTATCTGGAAGAATTTGCCAAAAAGTCCTTTATTACCAATATTATAGAAGTCAATATCAACAATCTGGCCGCTGTGCCATCCATCGTTTTCGGCCTGTTGGGGCTGTCGATATTTCTGGGGGTGATGAACCTGCCGCGATCAACGCCATTGGTAGGTGGTCTGGTTCTGGCGCTGATGACCCTGCCGACAATCATAATTGCCTCACGCGCCGCCTTGCGCTCAGTACCCAATACCCTGCGCGAAGCGGCGCTTGGTCTTGGAGCAAGCAAGGTTCAAACCACATTTCACCATACAGTTCCTGCAGCCATGCCCGGCATGCTGACCGGAGCCGTGCTTGGAATGGCCGGGGCGCTGGGTGAAACTGCCCCCCTGCTGATGATAGGCATGGTAGCATTTATTGTTGATGTTCCCCAAGGCATAACTGATATTGCCACCTCGCTGCCAGTACAGATTTTCCTTTGGGCCGACAGCCCTGAAAAAGGGTTTGTCGAGCGCACCTCTGCTGCAATTCTGGTTTTGCTGACATTTTTAATCGCCATGAACTTGACCGCCGTAATATTGCGTAAGAAATTTGAGAAAAAGTGGTAACAGAACAATGACAGAATCTTCGGTTAAAAAAGACAAATCGGCCAAAAATTCAAATAAAAACATCATTTTGAGCGCCAAAAATGTTGATGTATTTTATGGCACCAAACAAGCGATCAACAATGTTTCCTTTGAAATACCTGAAAACAGAATCACTGCCCTGATCGGCCCTTCTGGCTGTGGCAAAAGTACGTTTTTGCGCTGTTTTAACAGAATGAATGACAGCATAGACACCTGTAAGGTCACTGGCGATATTCGCTTTGCCGGACAGGACATTTACGATCCGGCAGTAGATGTAGTTGCCTTGCGCGCCCGGATTGGAATGGTGTTTCAAAAGGCCAATCCGTTTCCAAAATCTATCTTTGATAATGTGGCCTATGGGCCGCGTATTCATGGTCTTGCCAGCTCCAAAGGGCATTTGGAGGAAATCGTTGTCTCCTCATTAAAACGCGCCGGCCTGTTTGATGAAGTTGCTGACCGCCTGCATGAAGGCGGCACCGGGCTTTCCGGCGGCCAGCAGCAACGATTGTGCATTGCCCGGGCCATTGCCGTAGATCCTCAGGTAATCTTAATGGACGAGCCGTGCTCCTCGCTGGATCCTATTGCCACCGCCGTTATCGAGGATTTGATGGAGAGCATGAAGGAAAATTATACAATCGTCATCGTCACCCACTCCATGCAACAAGCGGCACGCATATCACAGCAAACCGCCTTTTTTCACCTGGGAGACCTTGTTGAGTTTGGCAAGACGCGGGATATTTTTACCAACCCCAAAAAGACACGGACTCAAAACTATATTTCCGGCCGCACAGGATAGGAGCCAGCCATGAACACCGACCATATTCTTCGCTCTTTTGACAAGGATCTGAACAAGAACGAGAACCTGATTCTGGAAATGGGCGGGCTGGTTGAGCAACAGCTAATCCAGGCAACCCGTGCCTTAAAAAAGGAAGATGCCAAGCTGTCCAAAAAGGTTCTTCCAAACCAAAGCCGCATCCGTGAAATGGAAGCAAAGCTCAATGCCAGCGCCATTCAATTATTGGCCCTGCGACAACCAGTGGCCGGGGATTTACGCAATGTTATCATGTCGCTGCGCATTGCCGGACATTTGGAGCGCATTGGAAAATATACCAAGAACATGGCCCGGCGCACCCATACTATTACCAAGGCCGAGGCCTTTACCGGATCCATAAGTACACTGGTTCGCATGAGCGAGTTGGTGCAGGAAATGATCAAGTCTGCCCTTGATGCCTATAATAATCTGGATGTGGAAACTGCCGAAGAAATCCGTAGCCGGGACGAAGATGTTGATCATATGAACAACACTTTGTTTCGTGAATTGCTGACCTATATGATGGAAGACCCAAAGAATATCGCCGGTGCCATGCACCTGTTATTCATTGCAAAGAATATCGAACGCATGGGCGACCACACCACAGAGATTGCCCAGGAAGTCATCTATATGGTGACCGGGGAATGGCCCTCGGAAAAGCGGCCTAAAGGCGATAAAACCAGCCAGATTATTTTTAGCCCTCAGGATCTGGACACCAGGCAGAGCAGTCCAGAAGAGGACTAAAGCCCTATGTCACAGCTAATTTTAATAATTGAGGATGAATTGGCACAGGCACAGGTTCTGCAATACAATCTTGAGGCTGCCGGCTTTGCGGTCAAACACGCGACAAATGGCGATGACGGCCTGGCGAAGACACAGGAATTGCTGCCGGATTTGATTCTGCTGGACTGGATGCTTCCTGACATGTCGGGAATTGAGGTTTGCACAAAAATCAAACGTGATCAGGACACCGGATCAATTCCCGTCATCATGCTAACTGCCAGAGGAACAGAAGAAGACAAGGTAAGGGGATTAAACACCGGGGCTGATGATTATGTGGTTAAACCATATTCTCTAAATACGCTTGTGGCCCGCATAAAGGCCAATATCCGCAGCTCCGGCCGGGGACAGGTTGAGCTTAGCTATGGCGGGTTAGAATTAAACATGGAAACACACCGGGTTCGCCGTGATGGTGATCCGGTTCGGCTTGGCCCTACGGAATTTCGCCTGCTGCATACCCTGTTAAGTCGACCAACAAAAGTCTGGTCACGGGCGCAATTGCTGGACAATGCCTGGGGCACAGATGTCTTTGTGGATGACCGCACTGTTGATGTACATATTGGCCGGTTACGCAATCAGCTAAATAAAGGTGGCAAACCCGATATTATTCGCACAATTCGAGGCTCGGGCTATTCTATTGATATTGAGAAATAAATCTGATCCCAAGGCCATGCCTATGGAATTTTCTGACGAGCCGTGTGCAGCAAATCTTCCCCGGTTTTTCTAAAAATATCTGCAACATCGGTGAACCAGCCATCATCGGGGGTTAATCTGCGACGGACAATTCCAATTGTCCGTGATGGCTGGGCACCACCAAAGCGTATCGCTGTCATTCCCTTGGAGGCAGAATACTCCCGTTCAACCGAAATTTCCGGCAAAAAGGTAAGCCCAAACCCGGAAGCAACCAATCCACACAGCGTGGTCAGTGATGAGGCTCTTAAATTGGCCAAAGTGGACGAATGCTCAAGATTACATGCCTCAAGGGCCTGATCGGTCAGGCAATGACCTTCATCAAGTAACAGGAGCTGCCCCGGATCAAGCTTATCGGGGCTTACCGCTTTTGTTTGTTTTTGTAATGCACTTAACACTTCCACAGAGCCTGCCAAAACAAACCTGTCCTCAAACAAAGACTGCTCAAACAAGACATCGGCCTGACCACTGGGCAGCGCAATAACAGCCACGTCCAAAACCCCGGCAACTAAATCAGCCAGGACTTTTTCAGTATGCGCTTCTTCTACCTGTACCTTTAGGGAAGGATTGTGCTTTTGCAAAACCGGTAATGCTCCCGGCAATAAATAAGGCGCAATTGTTGGAATAATTC
>JALSYJ010000068.1:0-247 GCA_027071965.1 Robiginitomaculum sp.
GCAAGGATATCGGCTGGCAACTGATTTTGCTGGAGCGGGTAGCGGGAATCGAACCCGCATCTTCAGCTTGGAAGGCTGTGACTCTACCATTGAGCTATACCCGCCCTGTCAGCAAAACTGCACAAAAGCGTAAGATGCGCCAAACTTATATACGAGCGATTCAGATGAAATGGTGGAGGGGGCTGGATTCGAACCAGCGTACGCTCACGCGGCCAGATTTACAGTCTGGTGCCTTTAACCACTCGAC
>JALSYJ010000068.1:257-4655 GCA_027071965.1 Robiginitomaculum sp.
ACTTCTCTCCCATCAAAAAATAAGCCTTCGCCGCTTCATCCGATTTTTTTGGACAAAAAGTGCAAAGACTTTGCTAGAACCTGAGAAGCGGAATATAGAGACAAGTTCCAGAACCTGCAACTAGGCAAAGAGACTTTTTATGCACAAACCCAGCAAAAAGACAATCGCCCGGGGACGAGTAAAGAACCAAGCAAATTCAACAACTAAATTATGGATTTGGGGCACGCATGCTGCGAATGCGGCTCTGTGCAATCCCAAGCGCAAGGTCTTGCAGGCACTAGTCAGCAAAAACGCCCTGTCACGAATTGCCAAAAACACCCTGCCCCATGGGATCAGGGCTTGTGACCCGCAAAGAATCAGCGAAGTCCTGCCAGCAGGCGCTGTTCATCAGGGCATAGCCGTACAGGTCACCCCCTTACCAGTAATTTCACTTGAGAATATAACAGGACACCAAACCGGCCCGCTGTTAATGCTTGATGGGATCAGTGACCCCAGAAACATTGGCGCCATTTTTCGGTCTGCTGCGGCTTTTGGTGCCAGTGCTATTATTGCTCAAGATCGCCATATGCCGGGCCTTAACGGTACTTTGGCCAAGGCTGCGGCTGGCGCCATCGAAACCGTGCCGTTTATTCCGGTAGTTAATTTATCCAGAACATTGGAAAAACTAGATCAGGCAGGAATACAGAGCATTGGCCTGACCGGGGAAACCGATTGCCGCATCGATCAGGCTGCCGATACGCGCCCGGTCATGTTGGTATTAGGAGCAGAGGGCAAGGGTCTGCGCCCCAATGTGGCCAGGCATTGCGAAATATTGGCCAGAATTCCAATGACCAGAGCCATGCAAAGCCTGAATGTGGCCTCGGCAGCCAGCATTGCGCTTTACGAATTGACGCGCCAACAGGCATCACCAATTAAAAAATAGATTTGGCCGTTGATGTTTTCCGTTTTGCTAACTGAACAGCAAACTAAAGCTGGAAAATTCAATCTTACCCACCTCGGTTGATTGGTATCAGGCGATTTGCAATGCGTTATGATAAACTCGCAAGGAACTATGCGGATTTGTTGAATTTCGTCGCAGCAGTAAAATGGGCAAGCTAAATGTCAACTAGACTTTAGCAATTTTGGACAATAGCTCTTTTGATACATTCTTGCTTATATTGCGGGTATCAACCACCAAAGGAACCAAAGAGGCCAGTTTCTCATAATCAACATCGCAATGATCTGTTGCCACCAGAGCCGCGTCATAATTCTCGATAACTTTTTCGTCCCAACTTATGCTTTTAAGTCCGGCATATTGCGGGTATTCATGATTTGGTGGAATTTCCGGAACATAAGAATCCAGATAATCTACATGGGCTCCATTTTTCTTTAGCAGATCCATCAATTCCATCGACGGGCTTTCGCGCATATCATCAATATTCGCCTTATAGGCCATTCCGCACAATAAAATACGGCTTCCCGCCAGAGCTCTTTTTTGCCGAATGTTCAATTCTTCCATAAGCCTAGAGACCACATGACGTGGCATCTGGATATTCACTTCACCAGCAAGTTCAATAAACCTAGTTGATACACCGTGTTCGCGGGCTTTCCACGTCAGATAATACGGATCAATGCGGATACAATGCCCGCCAACGCCGGGACCAGGATAAAACGCCATAAACCCGAAAGGCTTGCTGTCCGCAGCCTTGATTACCTCCCAGACATCAATATCCATCTTGTCGAACACCATTTTCAATTCATTCACCAAGCCAATATTGACCCAGCGGAAAATGTTTTCCGTCAATTTTGCCGCCTCAGCAACACGAGTGTTCGGCACCAAAACAGTTTTTACAATATCGCGATAAGTGGCATCGGCCATTTCCCGCTCGGCCTCGCTGTCAGCTCCGACAAGTTTTGGAATGGTTGAGGTTTCATAATGGGCATTGCCCGGATCTTCACGCTCCGGCGAATAGGCCATGGCAAAATCCTCACCTGCAACCAGACCGCTTTCTTCCAAAATCGGAGTCATTATCTGTTCAGTGGTGCCGGGATATGTGGTCGATTCCAGAACTACAATCTGCCCTGGGCGCAAATGACTTTTGAGCTTATGACAGGTGCTGATTACATAGGAAAGATCCGGATTATGATGCTCATCCAATGGTGTCGGCACACAAATGAGCAAAGCATCGGCGCTGGCCAGCACATTTTCATCAGCACTTGGCTCAAACAGCCCACTATCGACCATTTTGGCAACCCGTTCATCGGCAATATGCAGCATGCCTGATTTACCAGCTTTCATCTGCTCTATTCTGACCGGATTTATGTCATAACCAATTACCTTGATACCTTGCCGGGTATAGGCTTCGGCCAGCGGTAAACCCACATAGCCCAGACCAATAACACAAATCACCAATTGTTTGTTTTTTGCTTTTTTCAGAAATGCATCTTTGGATTTCATCTTACTTCCCCCGCAATACCTGCGCTACGCCATATTTGCCTTGGCGGTTTCAATAATCATGTCTTGTGTGTTTTCATCCAGATAGGGATGCATTGGCAGGCTGATAATGTTGTCAATGCAGTCTTCGGTATTTAACAGACCACCTGGTTGTGATGGAAACATCTCATAGGCAGTTTGCATGTGAACCGGCTTTGGATAATATCTTGCAGTAGGTATGCCTTTTTCCTTTAATCCGGCAGCAAAGGCATCAGGGCCAGCCACCTCAATGGTAAACTGCGCCCATGTGGAAACCACACCGTCTAATACGGTTGGCACTCGCAAGGAATTGCTGCGAAGTCCGTCAATATAACGGTTTGCAACCACATTGCGCTTTTCAATTTCATCGGCAAATACACTTAGTTTTGGCAGTAAGATTGCCGCCTGAATAGTATCAAGACGTGAATTCATGCCAATTCGGACATTGTCATACTTGTCACTGCCTTTGCCGTGAATACGCAAAGAATCAATAGCCGCCGCAGTTTCACTATCATTGGTTAACACTGCACCACCATCGCCATAACAGCCCAAAGGTTTTGCCGGGAAAAAACTGGTAGTGGTGACATCCGCCCAATGCAAAGGCTGTTTGCCATCCTGAGTGGTGCCAAAACCTTGTGCACTGTCGGCAATAATTTTTAGGCCAAACTCAGCAGCAATGGGTTCAATAGCCTTGTAGTCTGCGGACTGGCCAAATAAATCCACCGCAATAATAGCACGCGGGGTTAATTTACCCTCGGCTTTAATGGCTTCAATGGCAGAGCGCAAACCAGATGGGTCAATATTATAAGTTTCGCGATCAATATCAACAAATACCGGCGTTCCGCCCATAACCGCAATTGCCTCGGCGGTGGCACAATAAGTAAAGGACGGGCAGAAAACTGCATCACCTGGGCCTATTTTCCACGCCATAACAGGCAGAATCAACGCATCGGTACCATTACCACAGGCAATGGCGTGCTGAGCCTCGCCAAATTCACCAAGTTTTTGCTCAAATTCTTTTACTTCCGGCCCCATAATAAATCGGCCATGTTCCAGCACATTTTGAATACCGGAATTAATTTGCTCATCAAGTCTGGCACGCTGTGCTTTTAGATCAATAAATTCAATACCCATTTTAAGGCTCCTAAATCATACTAGCCTTGCGGCAAATTCGGGGTTTCAAGTACGCGCAATACACGCAATGCTTCCTCTGCATCAGTAAAGGGAGCGCGATTATTTGCAACTGCATCAATAAAGTGCTGGCATTCGCTTTTCAATGGCTCACCCTGCGGCACATCAATATAGGTGACATCAGCTTTAACCGGCTCTGGTACTGACCCTGACATATCAATTTCATGCCCATAAAGCGCGAGTTTTTCTTCCCACGGCTTGGTATCATCAAAAACCGCCATGGCTTTTTCGCCAACCACAACCAGACGCTGTTCCTTAAAAGGGTGCAGCCATGAGGCAAATACATGCGCCCTGGCGCCATCTGCAAACACCATGTCAATGCGTGATTCATCGGCTATGCCAGGCGTTACAAAATCGAGACCACCGCCACGCACCTCCACCGGCTCCTGTCCGAACAGAGCCAAAATCATTGAAACGTCATGGGGGGCCAGCGACCAAAACGCATCTTCTTCCAAACGAAACTTGCCCATAGAAAGACGGTGCGAATACACATAACGCAACTTGCCCAATTCACCGTCTGTTACCATTTCACGCAAATGAGCAAACACCGGATGATACTGCAATAAATGGCCAACCATCAATGTTAAGCCGGCTGCATTGGCCGCATCACGCATTTCCTCACCATCTGCAACCGAAAGTGCAAGCGGCTTTTCCACATAAACATGCTTGCCAGCAGCAAAGGCCTCCAAGGTAAGTTTTTTGTGCAATTCTGCCGGTGCAGCAATGGCTACTGACTTTATATTGCTATCTGCCAG
>JALSYJ010000069.1 GCA_027071965.1 Robiginitomaculum sp.
GAATCACCCGTGGGTCCTTTTCGCGCAAATATGCGTCTATTTCCTTGAGCAGCTCGGATTTAGCCGCAAAATCAGGAGAAAGTGTCGGGTCAAAATCACCGTACAGGCGCTGATTGGTGCGTGGGGGGCTATCGGCCCAATTGCCAGTGCGGCCCCGGTCTGCTCCGCGCACCGCCAGAGCCGCACGGCGCAAGGCGGCGGGTGTCATTTCTGTAGAGTGGGCAAACCCGCTGCTATCACCGATAACCCGACGCAAACCAAAGCCACGGCTGGCATCATAGGAGGCATTTTTCAGGCGACCGTCATCAAAACCAAAGCTTTCTGAACAGCTTTGCTCTATATAAAGCTCACCATCATCGGCCCCGGACAAGGCTTGTTCGGTCTCGTTTTGGGCGATTTCAAGTGAAAGATCAGTATCGGAAAGTGGATTTTGAATTTTTGTCATGGCGCAGGCTTAGCCCGCATGAAAAAAGTTCTCAATCAGTTTTTGCTGGAAAGTGCCTTTAATTAACTGTTTTTTTGTGCACGGCAAATCTTTCAAGCTCTTGCTTTGGCTGTCGCCATTCGGGGCGCAATTCCGAGGCCTTGGTATAATCAAGATAGGCTTGCTTTAGATCGCCAAAATGCTCGTACAAAATGCCACGGTTGAAATAGACACTACCGGGATCCTTTAGTTTTAGAGATAAAGCCCGGTTTAATTCTGTAAGTGCCTGCTCATATCTGGTTTGACGCATCAGGGCCGTGCCGCGATTGGCAAAGGCTTCGGCCAGTTGCGGGTTTATGCTCAAAGCACGATCATAATCTTGAATGGCACCGCTAATATCACCGCTGGCCGAGCGGACAATACCGCGATTAACATAAGTAGCAGCCATGTCTGTTGCTGTTAGCATTTCATCGCGCAGGGCCGAATCACAAATATCAAGAGATGTTTTGCCACTGCGACCGCTTTTTGCTTCCCTATAGCAACTTGCGCCAAGGTTTTCGCCAATAACCACTGTGCCGGCATAGGATGCGCCAGTATAGGAAAGTCCACTTACGGCAAGAACTCCGGCAATAAAAAGGGCTGTTTTGGATTTCATGTGTGATAGCTCCTGCAACTCTTGATGCCATCGACTACCACATAATTGGGTTTTTTTCAATATACAGCAGGTTTCCTTGTAAAATCTGCTTGCTTTTTTGCCGGGGAAACTGCAACAAGCACTTGTAGGCAGGGGTGCTGGATTCTGCGACATTTTGTCAACGGTAGCCCCTTGCGATGAATGTTGTTCGAAGGTTTACTTCGGGCAGAATGAAAATTGAGGGGAAAACATGCGAACTCGGTCAATTTTAGGCGCAGTTGCGTCGGGCAGTTTGTTTGCTGGGCCGGCGCTGGCCCAGTTGGAGCAATACGGGCCTACGGATAAAGCCATTGGATTTCAGCCAGCCGCTACTGAGGTTGCAGAGCAAATCCATTTTTTTCATAATGTGATTTTAATGCCGATCATGGTCGGTGTGGTCTTGCTGGTTTTTGGTCTGATGACCTATATTGTCTTGAGGTTCAACGCCAAAGCCAATCCGGTGCCGAGCAAGGTTTCTCATAATGTAAAGCTTGAAATAGCCTGGACATTGATCCCGGTTCTGATTTTGGTCTTTATTGCCTTTTTCTCGTTTCCTCTCATGTACAAGCAGGACGTGATCCCGCCTTCTGACATTACGGTCAAGGCCACTGGCTACCAATGGTATTGGGATTATGAATACACTGATCCTGCCGGTGATCCGGAGAAAACCGTCACGTATTCCTCTATTATGCTCGATGATGAAGCTGCGGCTGCTGCGGGCAAGCCAAGATTGCTGGGAGTGGATAACCCGATGGTGGTTCCGGCAGGCAAGGTGGTTCGGGTGGTAGTTACCGCAGCCGATGTTTTGCATGCTTTTACGGTTCCGGCCTTTGGTGTCAAAATTGACGCAATACCGGGCAAGCTGAATGAAATATGGTTCAAAGTGGATGAGCCGGGCATTTATTATGGACAGTGCGCAGAGCTTTGCGGCGCTCGACACGGTTTTATGCCGATTGAAGTTAAGGTCTTACCACAAGCCGAGTTTGATGCCTGGTTGCTAAGAACCCAGGCCGATTATGCGCAAACGCAGAAACTGGACGGTGTCCAGTTTGCTGCTGCCAACTGATTTTAAGGGGTATAGAATGTCTGATGCGACCCATGAGGAAGTACACGATCATAAGCCGGGTTTTGTTGCCCGCTGGCTGTTTTCAACCAACCACAAGGATATTGGCACGCTTTATCTGATTGGCGGCTTTTTAGGCGGTCTGGTCGGGGCGGTGCTGTCCTGGGCCATGCGCCTGGAATTGGCTGAGCCAGGGCTTGATATTTTTGCTTCCGAGCAATTGTTCAACGTATTCATTACCGCTCACGGGCTGGTAATGGTGTTCTTTTTTGTCATGCCGGTGATTATTGCCGGCTTTGGCAACTGGTTTGTTCCCTTAATGATCGGGGCGCCGGATATGGCGTTTCCGCGTATGAACAACATATCTTTCTGGCTGTGGTTTTTTGCTCTAATTCTCATTGTGCTGTCACTGTTTGTGCCAGGTGCCTCAGGAAGTAACGGTTTTGGCGGGGGCTGGACGGCTTATCCTCCTTTGTCCTCCACTGCCGGGCATCCGGGGCCGAGTATGGATCTGGCAATTTTCTCATTGCACCTGGCTGGTGCCAGTTCGATTTTGGGTGCGATTAATTTCATCACCACAATTTTGAATATGCGAGCCCCTGGCATGAATTTGCATAAAATGCCGCTGTTTGCGTGGTCGATACTGGTAACTGCGTTTTTGCTGTTATTGTCCCTGCCGGTTCTGGCTGGTGCCATTACCATGTTGCTTACTGATCGTCAGTTTGGAACCACATTCTTTGACCCCTCTGGCGGTGGTGATCCGGTAATGTTCCAGCACTTGTTCTGGTTCTTTGGTCATCCGGAAGTGTATATTATGATTTTGCCGGCCTTCGGTATTATCAGTCATATTGTCTCGACATTTTCGCGTAAGCCGATCTTTGGTTATCTGGGCATGGCCTATGCGATGATCGCAATCGGGTTTGTCGGGTTTATCGTTTGGGCGCACCATATGTACACAGTGGGTATGCCGGTTGATATGAAGGCTTATTTTGTTGCGGCCACCATGGTGATTGCGGTGCCAACGGGAATTAAAATATTCTCATGGCTGGCGACCATGTGGGGCGGATCGCTTACCTTTGAAACGCCGATGCTTTGGGCGTTGGGGCTGATCTTCTTATTTACCATGGGCGGTGTTACCGGGGTATTGCTGGCCAATGCTGGTATGGATATTGCGGTACATGATACCTATTATGTGGTCGCTCACTTCCACTATACTTTAAGTCTTGGTGCTGTCTTTGGAATCTTTGCCGGATTTTATTACTGGTTTGGCAAAATGACCGGCTATAAGTATAATGAATTTCTTGGCAAATCGCATTTCTGGGTCACATTTGTGGGTGTGAATGTAACTTTCTTCCCGCAGCATTTCCTTGGCTTAAATGCGATGCCGCGCCGGATTCCAGACTATAATGATGCCTATGCCTACTGGAATATGGTGTCTTCTGCCGGAACCGCCTTAACTGTAGTCGGCGCACTGTTATTTGTTCTGGTGCTGGTTGATGCATTTGTTCGCAAGCGCAAGGCCGAGGCCAATCCATGGGGAGAGGGCGCTAATACGCTGGAGTGGACTGTGTCCTCGCCACCGCCATTTCACACATTTGAGAAACTTCCCCGTGTGAAGTGATAACTGGAACTAACGGCTATGAGCGACATTGGTTCATCTGATACCTTCAAATTGCCAGCGGCTTTACCGGCAGATTATCTTGCCCTGTTAAAGCCGCGGGTGATGTCGCTCGTGGTGTTTACGGCGCTGGTTGGCATGATGGCTGCTCCGGGCAGTGTGCACCCGGTACTTGGTGCCATTGCTGTTTTCGCCATTGCTCTTGGTGCCGGAGCTGCAGGTGCGCTTAATATGTGGTTTGACGCTGATATTGACGCCAAAATGAGTCGTACCCGGCGCAGACCAATACCGGCCGGAAGGCTGCTGGCTTCTGATGCTTTGGGTTTTGGCTTGTTCCTGTCGGTGGTTGCGGTCTTGTTACTGGGTGCTGCTGCAAATTATTTTGCTGCAGGCTTTTTAGCCTTCACCATATTCTTTTATGTAGTGATTTATTCCATGGGGCTAAAGCGCCGCACGCCGCAAAATATCGTGATTGGTGGCGCCGCAGGGGCATTTCCGCCGATGATTGGCTGGGCGGTTAGCACTGGCGGGATTGATATCAATTCCTTTTTGCTGTTTGCAATTATTATGCTGTGGACCCCGCCGCATTTCTGGGCGCTGGCGCTCTATAAACGCGGCGATTACGCTGCCGCAGGCGTGCCCATGTTGCCGGTTGTAAAAGGTGCAGCAACCACCCGGCGTCACATCATGGTTTATTCCGTATTGGTCAGTATAGCCGGGGTTTTGCCTGTGTTAACGGGACTTGGCGGTGTTTTGTACGCGATTGTCTCTATTGGTGCCGGTGCGTTGTTTTTGATTTTGGCCGGGCGGGTGTTTTTCTCTTTGGCCGGTTCCGAGCGCACTCAGTCAAAAGAACACTTGTACGAAG
>JALSYJ010000070.1 GCA_027071965.1 Robiginitomaculum sp.
CGGCCTTGACTTTGGGCAATGCAGGTTCTTCAGAGGCCGCAGAGGGCATAATTGCTGAACCGGCCAAAATACCTGCCACCGCCAAGGAAATAACAAGACGCAACATAACCAACTTCCTTTTCGTTAATAATGATCAATACCAAAAGCACATTTTTGCCCAAAGCAACAATCACAAATTCGTAAGAAGAGTTAATTTCGCCTATCAACCGATAGAAATGGAATTGCTAATTATCAGGAGTGAACACCCGTTCAAAAATATGATCGACCTGCGCCAGATGATACTCAATGTCGAACATTTTTGCGATCTCATCTGCACTTAATGACTTTCGCACATCCTCATCAGCCAGCAATTGTTGCAAAAAATCCCCTTCGCCGCGCCATGTTGCCATGGCGTTTCTTTGCACCAGAGCATAGGCTTCTTCACGACTGACACCTTTTTGGGTCAGCGCCAGCAATACTCGTTGCGAATTGTGCAAGCCTCCCAGCTTGTCCAGATTTGCCTGCATGTTCTGTGGATAAACCACCAGATTTTCAATCACTCCGGCCAGCCTGTGCAAGGCAAAATCCAGATGAACACAAGCATCAGGGCAAATGCCACGCTCGACACTGGAGTGGGAAATATCCCTTTCATGCCACAAGGCCACATTCTCCAGAGCCGGGGTTGCTGCCGAACGGATCAGCCGGGCCAGCCCGGTCAGGTTTTCTGTTAATACCGGATTGCGCTTGTGCGGCATGGCTGAAGAACCTTTTTGCCCGGCAGAGAAGAACTCTTCCACTTCCAGCACTTCGGTGCGCTGCAAATGCCGTATTTCAGTCGCAAGACGTTCAATGGAACTGGCAAGAACCGCCAAAGCGCAGAAAAACGCCGCATGACGATCACGGGGAATGATTTGCGAAGAAATCGGCTCAACCTCAAGACCCAGCGCCTTTGCCACATGAGCTTCGATCTTTGGTGAAAGATTTGCAAAGGTTCCAACCGCACCGGAAATCGCACATACTGCAATTTCCTTGCGCGCGGCCTGCAATCTTTCACGCCCCCGGTCAAATTCAGCAAATGCCTGCGCCAGCTTTAGCCCAAAAGTGGTAGGCTCGGCATGGATGGCATGACTGCGCCCGATACAAACCGTGTGTTTGTGCTCCATGGCGCGTTTCTTTAGCGCCGCAAGCACCCGATCCACCCCTTCCAGCAATAAATCCGTTGCTCTGCTCAACTGCACCGACAAGCAGGTATCAAGCACATCGGATGAGGTCATACCCTGATGCACAAAGCGCGCATCCTCACCCACATGCTCGGCCAAATGGGTCAAGAACGCGATTACATCATGTTTGACTTCACGCTCGATCTCATCAATGCGATCAACATCAAACTCCACATCCCCTTTTAAGCGAATATTCTGTGCAGCAGACTGCGGGATCACCCCCAATTCAGCCAGCGCATCACAGGCATGGGATTCTATCTCAAACCAGATCCGAAAGCGGGTGGCAGGTTCCCATATTTTTAACATGGGCCGACGTGCGTAACGAGGTATCATCCAAAAATTCCCTTCTAGCCTGCCCTTCTACCCTTGGAAGGTGAAGCTAATTGCGATTAGCCGGGTATAGCGCACCTGGCCTCCACCAGTACCAATTGTCCGGGCCGGGCAAAACCTGAAACTTCAATTTGTATCAAATCTGGCCGATTCGGTATTAGCCTGGTACCAAATACCCGCGAATACGCAAAAAGAAACCCGTCAAAATCAGCCGTCTGCAAAACATTACCGCGAAGATATGCCTTAATGCTCACACAGCCTTGTAAGGATCCCCCCTTCAAAGCCAGCTTATTACGCAAATCCATCAAGGCACCCTCGGCCTGCACTTTTATTGCCGGTGGTTTTTTATCCGGCCAGGGTGGAGGGGATGCAAAGAATGTTTCAGTGATTTTCCTGTCGTCCTGCTCGGCAGCTGGCGGCATCTTTACCGAAGCCTGACCGCAGGCAGACAACGCCACGATCATAACACAAGCAACAAGCAGACGGTTCATATTACACTTCCAGCCGGTCAATTAATTGAGTCGAATATGGTTCATTATGATACGATTTTCTTAAGCGATCAGCCATTCTTTCTTTGAATTTTACAAAGTTATCCCCAAAAAAAACAAAATGACTCATGCATGACCACCCTGTAATCTGAAGGATGACTTATCCGGTAGTCCCATTTTTGTACCATAAGATAACAGCTTAACATAAAATATCCCGTTGCAATCAACCAACGGTTCCAGATACGCAACTATTTGGCGTAATGTCTGGTGTGTGGCAAAAAAGTTGCTAGTATTGCCCCGTTATGTGGGGCGGTCCCACAGGTTTTAGGCGACAGTCCGTCGCATCGCCCGATTGTCGGGTAGCCCGGGCCATTTATTTTAGATGGCGGTTTAATTTGAGAAGACATGTCATTTTGACTTTCTTCGCATTTTGGATATCGGGTTTTAAGGGGAGAAAGAAATGCATTATAAACGCGCTTTACTGGCAGCGGCGGGTTCAATGGCCCTTTTGGTCGCAGCCTGCGAAACTACGGCACCTGCATATGCCGATCATTCTGCAACTGATGCCGAAGCTGCACGGATTGCAGAGCTTGAGCGTCAACTATCAGAAGCTCGCTCGCATAACAGCACTTTGACACAGGAAGTGACTACATTACGTTCCAGCACAACTTCGGTTGAAACTCATACATCCGCTGGATCCTATGATCACATTGCTGCTGATGCCGGATATCCTCCTGATGCCAGAGCCGGTCAGTGTTTTTCCAGAATTCTGATTCCAGAAATCACGGAAACCGTTAGCGAACAGGTTATTGACCAACCTGAAGGCAGTGAAATTCGTATTATACCTGCCACTTATGAGTTTTACGAAGAACAGGTTCTGGTTAAGGAAGAATCTGTACAATATATCGTAGTTCCAGCCACTTATGAAACAGTTACCGAACAGGTTCTTGTACAGGCTGAAATTCGTGAAGTAGAAGTTATCCCGGCTGTATACGAAGAAATCACCGAAGAAATTCTGGTACGTCCTGCCTATACTACATGGAAACCCGGTGCTGGCCTGATTGGTGGCGGCGCCAGTTCTGGATACCGTCAGGGATCTGATGGTCTGTTCTATGGCCCGGACGGCAAGGTATTGCCAACCTTAATTCAGCCAACAGGCGAAATTTTGTGTAAAGTGGAAATTCCACCTAAGTACAAAACTGTCACTCGTAAGCGTCTGGTACAGGCCGAAACCACCAGAGAGAACATCATACCTGCGAAGTACGAGACCATCACCAAAGAGGTGGTTGCCACACCGCCACGGGTTGAGGAAGTTGTTATTCCTGCCGAATACCGTACGGTACAAGTTCGCAGAGAAGTGACCCCTGCATACGAAGAAACCATTGTTATTCCTGCTACTTACAAAACAATCCAGAAAACTGTGGTTGTTTCAGGCGGCAATCTGGAATGGCGTGAGGTTATCTGTGACACCAACTCAACACCTGAGTTAATCGCACAGGTACAATCAGCATTGGCCGCTGCCGGGTATAACCCAGGTCGCTCTGATGGTGTGTTTGGAATGTCAACCTTGCGCGCAATGGAAGCCTATCAGCGGGCAAACGGCTTGATAGTTGGCCAACTGACAATGGAAACCATGAACTCGCTTGGTGTTGCTCACGAAGCCCACTAAACGGATTTATCACAACACTAAAACCCCGGCAGCTTCTGCCGGGGTTTTTTATTGCCATACTTATATGTCTCACGGTCAAGTAGCGAAGCAATGACCTGCGACGGCGCGGCGAATGATCACCGGCTGGCGGTCGCCCTTGCCAACCCAAAAGGGCTGGTTAGCCAGAACACCTGCAAGCAAAAGTGTGAAGCTCTTTTGTGTCCTACCGCCTAGCGGCTACTTGAGAACTCTTTTAATGTCCTACCGCTTCGCTATTTGAGCGCGGGTTTCGCGGCCGAAATAAGGCCAAATAGACAAGAGTAAATTTTAAGTATTCTGGTCAATAAGCATTCCAGTAAAAATAAGCAAAATCCTGCGAAATTCGCATATAACCTATCTCATTTCATGTAAATCATAGCTAATTATTGCTAATACCTTAACTAAATTATGGACTCGTGTTAGAGTTCCACCACAATGATTCCTTCGTCAATAAGTGCAACTTTTGAGATCGTCACCCCAATGTTTCTGGGCGGGGCCGACCATGAGGCCGGGCGTATTCGCGAGAGTAGCATTAAAGGCGCACTGGCATTTTGGTGGCGGGCACTAAATTATGCCCGATTTGTGGGGGAGGCGGGTGGAGCCAATGAGAGTGCAAAACTGAACAACGCGCTTGCCGCCATGCAAGAAGAAGAACAAAAACTGTTCGGCGGCCCGGATGGTCAAGGGCTGTTTTTGTTGCGGGTGCATACCGCTACGCTCAACAAATTGGATAAAGCCAACATACTGTCTACTGATGGACAGGCTATAAAACCGACTAATGGAGCTAATCCGGTTGGTGTAGGGGCTCGTTATCTCGGTTATGGGATTCTCGAAGCCTTTAGCAGCCAAAAGAGAGGCACGTTTGCAGGGCAATTGGTGCGCAATTGTTTCGCCGCTGGTCAGACGTTTTCCATTGAAATCATTTTTCGGC
>JALSYJ010000071.1 GCA_027071965.1 Robiginitomaculum sp.
TGGGTTTGGGAACAGAAATAAAATCCCTAAAGCGATCCGGCACACAGCGCCATGATGTATGAATAAGCCCTAGAACCGCGTAACAATCCTGAACCTTGTCTACAACGATCCGAAACGCATATACATCCGCCACCTGATTAAAAGTGATGTTTTTTTGCTGTAACTTTCGCCAGATTGAATAGGGGCGCTTCTCCCGTCCATAAATAGTTGCTCCCAAACCGCTATCCATCACCAAATGAGTAAGATCAGCCGATAATTGCTGTACCGCCTTCATGTGCGTCTCACGAACCATCTGCAATCTTTTGGTGGTGGTCACATAGGCTTGCGGATCAAGAAACTGAAACGCCAGATCTTCCAGTTCCGAACATATTTTCTGCACCCCGATACGGCGAGCAAGTGGCGCATATATTTCCAGAGTTTCACGGGCAATGCGAATACGTTTGGAAGATTTTTGGATATGGTGCAATGTTCGCATATTATGCAAACGATCCGCCAGTTTTACCAATAACACCCGCACATCACGGGTGATCGCCAGCACAAATTTTTGTAAATTTTCGCCCTGCCGGGAGCGAGTGGATTTCAACTCCAACTGCGTCAGCTTTGTCACCCCGTCCACCAGATCAGCAATTTCAGGACTAAAAAGATCAGCAATTTCAGCTAAAGTAGCGTCCGTGTCTTCTACGGTGTCATGCAATAATCCAGTAATGATCGAAGCGCTATCAAGGTGCAAGTTAATCAAGATCGCAGCTACATTTACCGGATGCGCATAATATGGTTCCCCGGATTTTCTGGTCTGGGTTCCGTGTTTTTGTTTGGCATAGGTATAAGCCAGCCGCAATTGCTCTTTATCCGCATCCGGATCATAAGCAAGTACGGCCTCTATTAAATCATCGCAGGTCAAAAATGACGAGTGAATACCCCCGGTATACCCGGCATGGGTCGGGGATGCTGTCTCCCCAGTCATTGCACCTAGAAACGGCTGTCCGAAGAACCGTCACGATCAGCAGTCAATGCCCGCATCATATCCAGCTCATTCACAGGTTTTTGCTCTTCGTCCTGATGTTCAATTGCAAGCGGTTCGTCAAGAACTTCTTCTTCCATATCCTCTTCAGGCATAGTGCGCTGCAATCCGCTGACCAGACTTTCTTCCAGAGTTGCAGAATCAATCACTTCATCAGCAATTTCCCGCAAAGAAATAACGGTTTCCTTGTCATTATCACGCTCAACCAGCAAGGGCGCCCCTGACATGATTGCCCGCGCCCGGTGGGCGGCCAGTAATACAAGATCAAACCTAGTATCAACTTTATCAATACAGTCTTCAACAGTGACGCGGGCCATAGTATTCTCTTAGCAAAGTTACGAAGTAGCAGAAGCGATCCCCTTACCTGTTCACAGACACAAGCGCAATGATTTATTCAGGCAAAAGTGCTTTTTTTGCATGCAGGACGCTTATGTCGGGCCTAAAATCCGGGTTGCCTCTATGTCTTTTGCGGGAAGCCCTGCAATCAAATCAGATAGACTTTGCCTCGATCCGGGTAATATCCACAAAGGATCCAGTTCAGATAAGGGCAATAGAACAAAAGCCCGCTCACCCAACCGTGGATGAGGCAGTTTCACCCTGCCGGTTGCTGATAGCTGTTGGCCATAGGAAATCAAATCAATATCAAGTGAGCGCGGAGCGTTTCTTCTGGAGGGCATGCGGCCAAATTTCTGCTCGATCCGCTTAAAGCGATTAAGTAATCGCAATGGCGTAAGATGGCTCATAAACAATGCAACTGCATTGCAAAATACCGGGTCACTTGCATCTGGCCACGCTGGAGAACGCCAAAGCGAAGATGCCTCCACAAACTGCAAATCAGCACAATCAAGAGCTTTTAGAGCGCGCCTGATGTTTTGCTGTGGACTCTTATCAGCAAATGGAAGGTTGGCCCCGAGCGAAATATAGGCTTTTCTAAAATGGATTGGCTGATTCATTTTTACGGACATATTTTGCAAATGGCTTTTTATCCAGAGGAACGAATAGCGCTTTTTATAGATGGCGCAAATTTTTATGCAGCATTACGCGCCCTGGACATTGAAATTGATTATCAAAGACTACTGAAGGAATTTCAAAATCGGGGCAAGCTTATACGAGCAAATTATTACACGGCTCTGACTAATGATCAGGAATATTCCGCGCTAAAGCCATTGGTGGACTGGCTTAGCTATAACGGCTTTTCGGTCATAACAAAATCAGCAAAGGTATTTGAAGACCACGAAACCGGAAAAAAAAGAACCAAGGGCGATATGGATGTGGATCTGGCCGTTGATGCCCTGATGGCTGCGGACTGGCTTGATCACATTGTTTTATTCTCTGGCGATGGCGATTTTTGTGCTCTGGTAAAGGCCATACAAGCCAAAGGGGTTCGGGTTTCTGTAGTATCCACCAGCCGCAATCACCCTCCAATTATTGCCGATGAATTAAAGCGACAGGCTGATAATTTTATCGAGCTGGCTGAATTAGCCTCTTTGATCGCAAAACCTGACGAGCAGGATCAGTAAAATGAACCAGGTCACCCCCCCCGAAGCACCCTTTTCCTGTACGCTTTGCCCACGTCTTGTAGCCTATCGCAAAGAAATAACCGCTGCCGAACCAAATTGGCATAATGGCCCCGTAGATTCATTCGGCCCCCCAAATGCCCGGTTGCTGGTAGTGGGCATGGCTCCGGGTCGCGGAGGAGCAAACCGAACCGGACGGCCATTCACTGGTGATGGTGCCGGAGACTTATTATACAAAGCCCTGCTCAAACATGAGTTTGCCACTGGCGTATATGATAAACGGCCTGATGATGGACTGCAGCTTGTAAACTGCATGATTACCAATGCGGTACGTTGTGTGCCGCCGCAAAACAAACCAATTGCAGCAGAGGCAAATGCCTGCCGTAAATTCCTGATAAGCCGGATTGCCAATCTGCCCGAACTTACCACTATTCTGGCCTTGGGACACATTGCCCACAACAATGTTCTTACAACCTTAAATGTCCGCAAGAAAGATTATCCATTCGCCCACTGCGCCTCCCACAAAATTACATTTTCCGGCCGCAAACTGCTATTGGTGAACAGCTATCACTGCTCCCGTTACAACACCAATACCGGGCGGCTGACAGAAGCAATGTTTGATGAGGTTTTCGCCCTTATCAAAGCTGGCCTGTAAACCCACCAAGGCCATGCCCATGGAGCATTTTAGGCTTGAAACATTTCAAATTTGCCACAAATATTTGTTTATCCACGGTCACGCAGTAACCGCGACTGATCCCGTTTCCAGTCGCGCTCCTTGGTGGCAATACGTTTGTCATGAAGTTTTTTGCCCACTGCGATTGCAATTTCAAGTTTAACCAGCCCACGATTACCAAAATAGAGCTTTAGCGGGACAATAGTTCGTCCTTTTCGCTCAATGGCGGCGGTAAGTTTTGCTATCTCTTTTTTATGTAATAGCAGTTTTCTTGGTCTGGTTGGCTCGTGATTAAACCGATTGGCTGCATGAAATATGGGAAAATTGGCATTTATCAGAGTTAAAGCTCCGTCTTCAAGAGAGACATATGACTCAGCAATATTGGCCCTGCCCTCACGCAATGCCTTAACCTCAGTCCCGACCAATACCAGCCCGGCTTCAAAAATATCCTCCAGATGATATTCATACCGAGCCCGCCGGTTATCTGCGATCAGTGTCTTTCCATCTTTTTTCTTTCGCCCCTTGGAAGCCATCATAAAGCCCTATGCCTGAAATTCTGACCACACCTGATCAATACTTGCCACAGCATCCGCACTGGCTGTCACCATAGGTAAACGCAATTCATTTTTTATTTTACCCATTTTAGACAACAGATATTTGGCCGGAGCCGGGCTGGCGTCAGCGAACATCACCTTGTGAGCTGCTGCCAGTTTTTGATCCAGCTTTTTAGCGACTTCCATATTATTCTCACGCAGAGCAATCTGAAATTTGGCGCATTGTGCAGGCAGTACATTTGCCGTTACCGAAATACAGCCAAGGCCTCCTTGCTCATGAAAGTCAAAAGCCGTCGGGTCATCACCGGACAATTGTACAAAATCACCGCCACAAGCTACCCTTTGCTGTTTCACCCTCTGCATGTTTCCTGTGGCATCTTTAATCCCTGCTATATTGGCAAGTCGGGAAATTCGCCCAAGAGTATCCACATCAATATCAACAGCCGTTCGACCTGGGACATTATAAACGATCACCGGAATGCCCACTTTGGAAATTGCGGCAAAATGCTGAAAAATTCCTTCCCTAGAGGGCTTGTTATACCAAGGCGCTGCCACCAGTATTGCATCGGCTCCGGCCTCGCGCGCCATTTTCGCAAGTTTAACAGCCCGGTGAGTGGCATTGGAGCCGGCACCGGCAATTACCGGCACCCGGCCTTTGGCCTGTCGCACACAGGCCTCGACCACTTGTCTGTGCTCATCAAAGCCAAGAGTGACCGCCTCGCCGGTGGTTCCGCAGGGCACCAGGCCGTGACTGCCACAGGATATCTGCCATTCTACAAAATCGCAAAAAGCAGGAATATCCAGATCACCGTCACGAAACGGCGTCACCAAAGCTGGAATTGAACCAAAAAACATAGAAATTC
>JALSYJ010000072.1 GCA_027071965.1 Robiginitomaculum sp.
TTCCTGCTTCAAAACGATGCGGAGGATCAGCATAAGATATATTATCCATGGAGACCGACTGCACCATCTCACCGCCGCCCTGCCATGGGGGGAGACTCTGCAAACGCTCAAATTTTCCATATAAAGCGCCAATGCCGGTTGGCCCATAGAGTTTATGGCCGGTAATGGCATAAAAATCCACGTCCAACTCCTGTACATTTATTGGCAAATGCACTGCTGCCTGCGATCCATCAAGTAAAACCGGCACATCGTGGCTATGGGCTATTTCAACAATTTTTTTTGCGTTAGTAACAGTGCCAAGCACATTGGACATATGACTTAGCGCCACTAGACGGGTTTTAGCTGAAAATAAGTCGCCATAAACTTCCATATCCAGCTCACCGGCATCAGTTACCGGCACAAATCTTAAAACCACACCTTTTTGCTGTCGTAAAAAATGCCACGGAACAATATTTGAGTGATGCTCCATTACAGAAAGAATTATCTCGTCACCGGCCTGTAAACCTTGTCCAAGACCTGCTGCCAACAAATTTATAGCGCCGGTGGTACCACTGGTCAGGACGATTTCCTGCTCTGATGCCGCATTCAAGAATTTGGCAACGGTCTTTCGCGCGCCCTCAAAGCGCTCAGTTACTTCATTGGCAAGCGTGTGCAGACCCCGGTGAACATTGGCATAAGACGCCTCCATAGTCTCAGCCATGGCAGAAATCACACATTCAGGCTTTTGCGCAGATGCTGCATTATCCAGATAAACCAGTGGTCTGTCATTTATTTTGCGCGTCAGTATTGGAAATTCTGAGCGCAAGGCATAAGGGTCAAAACTGGCCGGCACTTGTAAAAAAGAGGCGCTCATAATGCCTGCTCCAACCATGTATCAATTTTATCACCAACTTGTTCTTGCATGACTTGCGGTAAGTCCTCTAGGGTTTGTGCCACAAAGGCCCGCATCAACAAGGATCGCGCATCTGCTTCGCACAAGCCACGCTGCCGCATATAGAACAAGGCATCTTCATCTAAAGCTCCAGTGGTGTTTCCATGGGCACACAACACGTCATCGGCATAAATCTCCAACTCAGGCTTGGCCCTGACTCGCCCGTGCTCACTTAACAATAAGGTATGGTGGCCCATTTTAGCATCAGTTTGCTGCCCAGAAGCAGGCACATGAAACTTGCCCTGAAAAACTGCCTGAGCGTGATCTAAAACTATGCCCTTGTGCAATTGCCTGGTTATACAATTAAGGTGCGGGTGATGAATAACAGAAGTAACATCTGCCCGCGCTGTATCGGTAAGCAAATAGGCTCCATTTAATGTTGCTTTGGCGTTCTCACCACCATAGGACAGATGGGTTTCGATCCGCGACAATTCAGCGCCAAAATCAAGAATGAATTGCGAATAATGTCCGTCTTGGGCAATTTTGACAAAGCTTTGCTGAACTCTGGCTTGTTTCAACCCCTTGTTACAGATCAATATCCGATAGAGATGAGCGCCGGGATCCAAAACAAATTCGCGAACATCCACTGCCAGACTTTGGCCGCTATCAGCAACCTCTTCGAGTATAATTACCTGGCATCCTGATTTTATTTTGATTTGCACATGGCTTGCGCATAACTGGTTTGGTTTTATGGCTCGTAAAACCAGTGGCTCACTATGATTTTGTTCGATGCTGTAACTGCGCCGTGCGGTATCTGGTGCCAGGGCCCCGGCCAGCATGGTGATGGGATCAGTGTACGAGCTGTTAAAGGTTGTTGTGTCAGGACTAATACCAGATAGCTCAACCGAAGTTTTCTGTCCCGCTGTTGCGGGAAAGTCATCAAGGCCTTTGTCCACGGCCCTGTGCAGATCACTCCAGCGCCAGTTTTCCGCATGTGGGCTTGGCAGTCCAACATCTATAAACTCAACCACGCGCTGTCGCTGTACCTTATCGACATCAAGTGATAACAGCACCTCAGCCAGCTTTGTATCTGCTGCAGATATGTGCGCAATACCTGTCATCAGGCCACCGCCGGGGTGAATTGCTCATAGCCATTCTTTTCAAGCTCATGAGCCAGTTCCGGGCCACCTGATTTAACAATAGCGCCTCCTGCCATCACATGCACCATGTCGGGTTTGATATAATCGAGCAGACGCTGATAATGAGTAATGACTATCATTGAGCGCTTGGCGGAACGCATGGAATTTACGCCATCGGCCACGATTTTTAACGCATCAATATCAAGACCTGAATCGGTTTCATCGAGCACCATGAGTTTGGGCTCTAAAATTGCCATTTGCAGAATTTCCATGCGTTTCTTCTCGCCGCCGGAAAACCCAACATTAATCGCCCGTTTTAACATATCCGGCTTTACTTTAAGCATAGCTGCTTTTTCGCGAGCAAGGCGCAGAAAATCAGGAGCTGACAGCTTGTCCTCACCGCGGATTTTATTCTGGGAATTCAGTGCTGCACGCAAAAACGTCATTGCCGGTACTCCGGGAATTTCTACCGGATACTGAAATGACAAAAACACCCCTTTGGCGGCTCTTACCTCTGGAGATAGTTCAAGCAGGTTTTCACCTTCAAACTGTACTGAACCTTCGCGTATTTCATAGCCTTCCCGCCCGGCAAGCACATTGGCCAGCGTAGACTTTCCGGTGCCGTTTGGACCCATAATCGCATGAACCTGCCCCGATGGAACCGACATGTTAAGGCCGCGCAATATATTGCCGCTACTGCCCTTTATGCCTACTTCAAGATTTTTGATTTCAAGCATTTTATTCTTCACCCTCAAAGTAACCTGCCGTGCCTTTTCCCTGCCAGCCCAAATGCCTGAACTTTGCATCGGACGGCATTCCGTTTTCAGGAATGCCAGAAGAAGCCACAAATTTATTGCTGTCCGGATACACCACAACCATGGTGTCTGAATTGGTAGAAAATGCCAGATATTTCAAATCTTCATCACCGGTGTTGATTAACTGATGAGCAACATCCGCCCCACCCGGAGGCGCGCCCAACACATCCCCCGCTTTGACCTGATAGATATTTTCACCATATCTATAGTCGGCCTCACCTTCCAGAATCACCATCATTTCATCAGCATTTATGTGCGCGTGATACGGAAACGCCCGCTTTCCCGGTGGTACTATTGTTAACATGCAGCCTAAGTTTTTTGCGCCTAATAATGGGCCGATCCGTCCCAATTTGGCAGCAAATTTTTCTCCATTTCCAAAATCCACTAATGGCACATCATTCATTGATACAAATGGTTTTACAGATTTGCTCATTACCCGACACTCCCTTCAAGGCTTACGGCAACCAGGGCTTGCGCTTCTACGGCAAACTCCATTGGCAGTTTTTGCATCACCTCCCGTGCAAAACCATTGACCAGCAAAGCAGTTGCTTCTTCAAGGTCGAGCCCGCGCTGCTGGCAGTAAAATAATTGATCCTCAGAAAGTTTGGTCGTGGTTGCTTCATGTTCCAGTGCGGCATCAGGATTAGCCACATCCACATAAGGAACCGTATGGGCGCCACAACTGTTTCCTATTAACAGGCTGTCGCACTGGGTAAAATTACGAGCATTTTCAGCCTTGCGATGCACATAGACCTGTCCGCGATAGGTGTTTTGGGCATGGCCTGCGGAGATACCCTTGGAGATAATCCGCGAATTAGTGTTTTTCCCCAGATGAATCATTTTTGTGCCGGTATCAGCCTGCTGATAACCATTGGTGATTGCGATCGAGTAAAACTCACCAGAGGACCCATCACCACGCAAAATACAAGATGGATATTTCCAGGTTACTGCTGATCCGGTTTCCACTTGTGTCCATGAAATATGCGAGTTTTTGCCCCGGCAATCACCGCGCTTGGTAACAAAATTATATACCCCGCCTTTGCCTTCCTTATCGCCCGGCCACCAGTTTTGCACAGTGGAATATTTGATCTCGGCATCATCCAGAGCCACCAGTTCAACCACAGCGGCATGAAGTTGGTTTTCATCGCGCATCGGCGCAGTGCAGCCTTCCAGATAAGAGACATAACTTCCGGCTTCAGCAATAATCAAGGTGCGCTCAAACTGGCCCGAACCTTCGGCATTCATGCGAAAATATGTGGACAGTTCCATGGGACAGCGCACACCTTTGGGAATATAAACAAAGGTACCATCTGAAAAAACTGCCGTGTTAAGAGTGGCAAAAAAATTATCCGAAGGCGGAACCACAGAACCCAGATATTTACGCACCAGTTCCGGATAATCATGCACAGCTTCGGAAAAAGAACAAAAAATTACCCCGGATTTTGCCAGCTCCTCACGAAATGTGGTGGCTACAGAAACTGAATCAAATACCGCATCCACCGCAACCTTGGGGGCACCCTCCACCCCGGCCAAGACCTCCTGTTCGCGCAGTGGTATCCCCAATTTGGCATAAGTTGCCAAAATTTCCGGATCCACTTCATCCAGACTCTTGGGGCCGGAGCCTGCAGCTTTTGGGGCGGCATAATAATAAATATCCTGATAATCAATTTTTGGATAATCAACCATCGCCCATGTGGGCTCTGTCATGTTTTGCCAGC
>JALSYJ010000073.1 GCA_027071965.1 Robiginitomaculum sp.
TCAATAATATCAAACAGGCTGCAGAAGTTGCTGCGAGGAAACGCGAATATCATCGCAAGGTTTCCGGGCAAAAGCGTGAAACTGCATTTCAGATGATCGCCGAAGCATTTGATGGTGAGCTGTTACAAAAAATCGGGGTGGTTATTGCCGGGGATGTATGCCGGGACATGGCTCATGAGGTGGAGCGGCCTGAGCGTTTTACCGGTGAAATGGTCAAAGGCTCTGATATTGACCTTATTATAGTGATAGAGCAGGACGATAAGGTTCTTAAAGAGGAACTGGAAAACCGGCTGTTGGAGCTAAAGTCAATTTATTTGCGCCACCCTGTCTTGCGCGAGGAAATTGACTTTGTTGTTAATTCAATCCCGCATTATCAGCAAAACGGGGTGTTTGAAACGCCAAAACAAATGATCTCATGCAAGGCGGCGCTTGAGGGGCAATACATTGCCGGCAATCGTAATCTGGTAACAAAAATGCGTAATATTCTTACTGATGCCGATGTGCCCAGAAAGGTTTTAAGTATGAGCGAAAGGGCTTTTTCCGAAAGGTTGCACACGGTGGAGAGACTGCGCAAGCGCCCTGACTCTATCCGTGGAAGTGCCGAGCGAAGACTGTTTTATTTTTCAGATGAAATTTGGGAATTCATGCTGGAAAATGAAAATATATAGGACAGGCCTGCTATGAATGAGGGGCAATCACCAGCAAGGTTAAACAGTATCAGGGCTCTGCGCGGGGTTGCCGTATTATTGGTGCTGTTTTCTCATTTGATGGCTGTGGAGCGCAATTTTTTCGGGGATCGCCTGCTTACGGATGTATGGA
The DNA here is from genome assembly GCA_027071965.1 of Robiginitomaculum sp. Lineage (GTDB taxonomy): Bacteria > Pseudomonadota > Alphaproteobacteria > Caulobacterales > Maricaulaceae > Robiginitomaculum_B. The sequence goes on from JALSYJ010000073.1 coordinate 820, forward strand.
TTATCGGCTTTTCCGGAGTTGATATATTTTTTGTCATAAGCGGCTTTATCATGGTTTATATAACCAAAGATATCCAGTTTGGCTTGCGTAGTTCCCTTTTATTCTTGTTTGCCCGTATCAGCAGGATTTATCCCTTGTACTGGATAGTGACATTGTCTTTGACTTTGGTCTGGCTTGAGTTTCCGCAATTTGTGTCCTCCGGTATTCAGGTGGCACCTGATCTGTTGCGTTCTTTTTTACTGTTTCCTGATGTTCGCGACCCGCTATTGCCTGTGGGCTGGACGCTAATTCATGAAATGTATTTTTATCTTATTTTCGGGTTCTTGTTATTATTTTCTCGCAAGTTTCTGCTGGTAACCTTATTGCTGTTTGCTGGCGTGGCAGTGGCGGGCTATGTGATTGTCGGCCCCGTGTTCACTCCGGTACAAAGAATTGTTTTTTCTCCTCTTACTTTTGAGTTTTTGGCTGGAGCGCTGGTGGCAATGTCTGTACTGCGCTGGGAGTTTTCCCGCTGGTGGTTGTGGATGGCGGCGGGAATTATCCTGTTTGCAGCAGGACTTTTCTATGCAGGCTTTTTAGCTGCCGACAATTTCTGGACAGAATGGAAGCGGGCGCTGGTTTTTGCGCCGCCCTCCGCCTTGCTGGTTTTGGGTTGTGTGGCCATGGAAAAAAGCGGCAAATCGTTTTCCAGACTTTTGACCTGGACAGGTGATCAATCTTATTCCTTGTATCTGACGCATTTGTTGACTTTAAGCCTGTTTGGGCGGATCTGGGGATGGTTTGCCATTCCTGGTCTTGTGGACAATGTTATTGTGCTACCGGTTTTGGTGGTGCTTTCTCTTATTGTCGGGCAATTAACATATATAATGCTTGAGCGCCCCTTACTGTCCGGTTCTTACTTGCTTCGCAAAAAACTAGCGCAAATCAGGCAGTAATTGCAGGCATTGCTCTATTCCGGTTTTGAAATCTGGCAGGCAAATGCCAAAACGTGATTTTGCAAGACTGCAATCCAGCACTGAATTTGCCGGCCGTTTTGCGGGGGTTGGGAATTGTGAAGTAGGTATCGGGTTTATTGCGGCTGAGGGGCCGCCCAGTTTTGCGCTTTGCTTAAAAATTTCTTCGGCAAATCCGGCCCAACTGGTGTTTGTACTCCCGGACAGGTGCAAAACTCCGCACTCTTTGCCATCGAGTAGTTTTTCTGCAATCAGTATCAGAGCTTGTGCCAGATGCGGAGCATAGGTCGGGCAGCCAATCTGATCATTTACTACCGATATTGCAGTATTGGTTTTGGCCAGCCGCAGCATGGTTTTAAGGAAGTTCCTGCCATGAGGGCCAAATACCCAGGAAGTTCTGATAATTGCGTGATTAGGGTGGGTTTGGCTTATTGCCTGTTCGCCAGACAGCTTGGTTTTGCCATAGAGGGTTTGTGGTATGGGGGTGTCATCTTCGCGCCATATTTTAGAACTTGCGCCATCAAAAACATAATCGGTGGAAATATGAACCAGTCCGATCCGGTTCTTGTTGCACAATTGGCTTAAGTTTTTTGTGCCGTAAAAGTTTATCTCCTCAGCCTGTTTGGGATGAGTTTCGGCACCATCCACATCAGTCCATGCCGCAGTGTTGATAACAATATCAGGGCAGACACTATCCAGTACACGGCTCATTATATTTGCATCGCACAAGTCAAATTCAGTGCGATCTAAAGCTATAATTTTGTGGTGCGTTTCAATGGCGCCAAGAGCATGTCCCAATTGTCCCGCACCGCCAGTTACCAGTATTTTCATGGTTTTGTCATTTTGCTGCTGTACCAAGGCCAAGACGCTTGCCCAATTCCCCGGATGCTACCAGTGGCTGCCACCAATTGGGGTTTTCAAGATACCATTTTACAGTTTTTTCCATTCCGCTGTCGAAATTTTCCTCTGCCCTCCAGCCCAGCTCGTTTTCAATGCGCCCGGCATCAATGGCATAGCGCTTATCATGGCCGGGACGATCATCTACGAATGTCATTTGCTCCAGATACGATCTTTTTGCCGGGCGCAATCCATCAAGCAGGGCGCAAATTCGTGAAACAACCTGTAAATTGGTGCGTTCATTACGGCCACCAACATTGTATTTTTCACCGGGTTTGCCCTTGGTAAGTACCAGATGCAATGCCCGGGCATGATCATCCACATAAAGCCAGTCGCGTACTTGTGATCCATCGCCATAAACAGGCAATGGTTTGCCGTGCAGGGCATTTAGAATCATTAGCGGAATAAGCTTTTCCGGAAACTGGTGCGGGCCATAATTATTTGAGCAATTTGAAATAAGTGCAGGAAACCCGTAAGTTCTGTGCCAGGCAATTGCCAGATGATCAGAGGCGGCCTTGCTGGCTGAATAGGGTGAGGAGGGATCATAGGCGGTGGTTTCGTGAAACAGTCCGGTTTCGCCCAAAGAGCCATATACCTCATCAGTAGATACCATCAAAAACCTGAACTGCTCTTGCGAAGAACTGCTCATGGCCTGCCAATAGCGTAAGCTTTCTTCCAGCAACACAAACGTCCCTACCACATTGGTTTGAATAAAATCTGCCGCGCCGGTGATGGAGCGATCCACATGGCTTTCAGCGGCCAGATGAAAAACCCCGTCCGGATTTGTCTTTGACAGGATTTCGGCCATGGCCTTGCGGTCGCAAATATCGGCTTGAATAAATGAATAGTTTTTGTGGTCTTTCAAATCATCAAGAGAATGCAGATTAGCCGCATAGGTTAACTTATCCACATTGATAACGCGGGCATTTGCCTTTTGTATCAGATAGCGACAAAGGGCCGAGCCGATAAACCCGGCACCTCCGGTAACAAGATAGGTTTTTGGATTGGTGCTCATCTGAATTCCTCATAGGGAAAAACAACATCAAGCTCAGCAAGACAGACAGCAGATTTATCCTTCTTAGATACGATTGCCGCTTTATCCGCCGGGATATTCCAATTGATACCAAGTGCCGGATCATTCCATTTGATACCAGCATCACATTCAGGCGCATAAGGGCTGGTTACTTTGTATTGCACCTCGGTGTCTGGCTCCAAGGTGCAAAACCCGTGGGCAAATCCGGCAGGCACCCATAATTGCTGGCCGGTTTTGGCATCAAGTATTGCCGATACATGCTGTCCAAAGCTGGGACTGCCATGGCGGATATCAACAGCTACGTCCAAAATGCTTCCCCGGCTGACCCTGACCAGTTTTCCCTGTGCCTTGGGTGGTGATTGAAAATGCAATCCCCGTATTACAAATTTTTCAACGGAAAGGGAATGATTGTCCTGTACAAAATCGCCGTTTACGCCACCCTCCTGCCAGATGTCCCGGCGATAGGTCTCGCTAAAAAATCCGCGCTTATCCTGATGCCGATCCGGTGTGATAAGGATGATTGCGGGGATATCCAGTCTTTGAAATTTCATTATCCAGATGTTTCCTAATCCTAGATGTTTAGAACATTTTCCGGTTCAAAACACTTAAAATTTGTTCTCTAGCCTTTGTTGCCGTATTTATCCAGTCGCAAAATCCCGTCCTCAAGCAGCGAAGCGGTAGGACATATACCCGTCCTCAAGTAGCCGCTAGGCGGTAGCGCACAAAAACTCCTCAAGTAGCCGCTAGGCGGTAGCGCACAAAGACTCCTCAAGTAGCGAAGCGGTAGGACATATACCCGTCCTCAAGTAGCCGCTAGGCG
>JALSYJ010000074.1:0-2810 GCA_027071965.1 Robiginitomaculum sp.
ATTGATGGAAGGCAAAAACTGGGAAGGTTCCTTGATGGGGCAGATATCCTCCGGCCCTCATGCTTCAGGGCGCGGGATTATTATTGGCGGAACCGGTGTTTATGCTGGAGCCAGCGGAACCTTTGTCGAAAAGGTTGATCTTCAGGCTTTGAGCACTGATGGAAAAATGCGCGGCATAATGATTTTGCAGATATATCTGGATTAAAATTCAGGATATTAAATGAACACGACACCGCAAAGATTATCTAATAAGGCATGTATTGTAACTGGCGGCGCTCGCGGGCTTGGCCGTGCAATTGCAGAATTATTTATAGAACATGGCGCGCAGGTTTTAATTACTGATATTAATGCCGATGCCGTGGGCAAAACTGCCAATGAAATTGGTGCTTCCTTTGCTGTCCACGACGTGTGTGATGAGGAGCAGTGGTCAAAAATTATTGATCAATGCCAAAATGAGTTTGGCGGAATTGATGTATTGGTCAGCAATGCCGGTCTGGCAGGAATTGGCGATGGTGTATCACCTGAGGACACTTCTTTGCGTTCATGGCAACAAACATTCGCCGTGAATGTCGAGGGCGTATTTCTGGGGTGTCGTGCGGTGATCCCGCCGATGAGGAAGGCCGGCGGCGGATCAATCATCAATATGTCTTCAGTGGCGGCTATGACACCGACTCCATTTTTGACCGCTTATGGGGCCAGCAAAGCAGCCGTAGCGCATCTTAGCACATCTATTGCTTTACATGGTGCACCTGACAAAATCCGCTGTAATTCCGTGCATCCGGGGCAGGTGCAAACCGATATGCACAATGGTTTGGTAGCCGATGCCGCAGCTACAGCTGGCGCACCAGTAGAGGCGGTGCAAGAGGACTTTGCAGCGCGAATTCCGCTCGGCGAGTTTGGCCTAAGCGAGGATATAGCAAATATGGTTTCATTTCTGGCCAGCGATGAAAGTCGCTATGTCACCGGCGCCCAAATGGTGGTTGACGGCGGAATGCAACTTATAAATTAAACAGGAGATGTCATGACTAAAATGCTTAACTTTGGACAGCCTTTGGGTGCTATTATGCAAACTGCTTATGTGGTTGATGATCTTGAGGCCGCAGCAACCAAATGGACAAAAACTCTTGGCATTGGCCCGTGGTTGTTGTTAGAGCATTTTGAAGCTGACAATATGACTTATTATGGCGAACCGACTGACATAGATCTATCGGTAGCTTTGGCTTATACTGGGTCCATGTGTTATGAACTGGTGTTTGTGCACAATGATGTGCCAAATGTCTATTCGGATGTGGTTAAAGAAAAAGGCTTTGGCTGTTTTCATCATTGGGCTATTTCTACCGAAACATTCGACGAAGATGTGGCCCGTTACAAATCACAAGGTTATCAAGTAGCTTTTTACGGCGAAGTTCGTCCCGTGGGCGGTAAGCGTTTTGCCTATATTGATACTCTCAAAGACAATGGCGGCATGATCGAGCTGATTGAAATAAGCCCGGAAGTTGAAGGCCTGTTCTCAATGGTAAAGGATATGAGCACCAATTGGGATGGCAAGGACATTATCCGCAGGCCATAGATATTTGTCAAAACACCAAGTTTTTCAAAGTTCTTGTCCGATTGACAGGTGGTGCAAATCAATGTATATGATTTTTCATATAAATTGGAGGCGCCAATGCCGGAAAAATTTATCGACAATTACCTTTTGTTTCAATTGGCTTTGGCTTCTCATACTTTCTCCGAGGAGTTTTACCAACAATTACGTGCCAAGGGAGTAAGCCCTGCCAAATGGCGGATTTTGATCAACCTGTTTGATTGCCCCGGCATGTATTTAACGTCCCTGGCAAAGTATGTGCTTTATGAGCAGTCAAGAGTAACCAAGCTGGTTGATCAATTGGTTGCTGAAAAACTGGTGGAAAAGCAAACCAGTCATCAGGATCGCCGCCGGGTCAGCATTCATATTACCGAAGCTGGAACAAAACTGGTTGCACCATTGATTGAGCAGGCAAAAGCTCATGAAGCAAGTGTGCTGGCAAAACTCTCGCCCTCAGATCAAAAAAATCTCAAATCCATCTTAAAAACATTAGCCAGCAGGCACATCAAGGACACGCAAGTTGCCGAGCTGGAATTTGATGAATCCACCAAAAAGAAACAAGGATAAACTCATGGCAAAGGCCTTTGCGTCCTCTACGGACATGGAAGAAAAAACCGAAACCCTAAATGTATTGGCTGATGGCGTATATGCGCTAACCGCCGAGGGTGATCCTAATATTGGCGCAATTGAGGGCGAGGACTTTATCGTTGCCATTGAGGCCAGAGCTACGCCAAGGGCTGCATCAGACTGGCTTGAAAAGCTGCGCGAGCATACTGCCAAGCCGGTCAGATATCTGGTGCTGACTCATTATCACGCAGTGCGGGTTTTGGGTGCATCGGCCTTTAATGCAAATGAGATTATTGCTCATGATCAGACGGCCTTTTTATTGAACGAACGTGGGCAGGAAGATTGGGATAGTGAGTTTGGCCGGATGCCGCGCCTGTTTCGTGAGCCGGAGGGAATTCCCGGTTTAACCCACCCGACTTTGACGTTTTCTGATGAAATGACTATCGAGCTTGGTGGCGATCGCGGCCATCTGGAGCTGAAATTCTGTGGTCGCGGCCATACAGCCGGTGACATTGCTGTTTGGTATCCAAAACATAAAATCCTGTTTGCCGGGGATTTGGTTGAGGCTGAAGCTGCGCTTTATACCGGTGACGCATTTCATATGGATTGGTCAAAGGGAACTCTGGATACTATTAAAAAGTTTCAGGCAGAAATGCTT
>JALSYJ010000074.1:2820-4469 GCA_027071965.1 Robiginitomaculum sp.
ATTGGGGGCAGGGGGGATGTGGCCCGCGGAAGGAAGGCGGTTGATGCAGCTATTGAACAAACCCGCGAATTTTTACTTGGCATGCAAAAACACGTCAAAGCCGCCCATGATAATGGCGGCACGCTAAAAGACGCGTTTGAGGCAACCCACAAAGCCTTGGCACCAAAGTTTGGCCATTGGCCAATATTCGAGCATTGCCTGCCATTTAATGTGCAAAGGCTTTGGGACGAATATGACGGCATCGATTGGCCGCGTATTTGGACAATGGAACGTGATCGCGAGGTATGGGCGCTGTTACAGGACTAGGGGAACATTGTTATGAGCTTTGACGGCATACCTGTCTATAAGAAAAAAACCTATAAAGAAGCTCCGGAGCTATCCAGACCCTCAACAAAAAGACACCCGTTTGTCGTGGTTGGTTCCGGCCCTATTGGATTGGCGCTGGCGCTGTTTATGGCGAAAAAAGGTCATGAGGTTCTGATCTTGACGGCATTTGATTTTATCCCGGCAGGTAGTAAAGGAATTTGTTATTCCAAGGAGGCTCTGGATATTTTTGATCAGCTTGGGATTGGCAAAAGAATTATCGACAAGGGTGTGATCTGGAATGTGGGCAAGGTGTTTTGGGGTGATAGCCCTGATCCGGTTTATAAGTTCGATATGCTGCCCGTAAAAAACCAAAAAAACCCCGGATTTGTAAACATACAGCAGTATTATGTGGAAGATTATCTGGTTGATGCCCTTGAGGCTATGGAGAATGTGGAAATACGCTGGGGTCATGCGGTTACGGATCTGGATGTTTCGGGCACTTACGCCAGATTAAACATACACACCGAAGACGGTGATTATGAGCTTGATACAGATTATGTGCTGGCCTGTGATGGATCAAAGTCTACGATTCGGCATTTAATGGGGCTGGATTTTGAGGGCCGCATTTTTGAAGACAGCTTTTTAATTGCTGATGTTAAATTCAAACAGAGCCGACCATCAGAGCGCTGGTTCTGGTTTGATCCGCCATTTAATCGGGGCCGGACAGCATTACTGCATAAACAGCCTGATGATATTTGGCGCCTGGATTTTCAAATTGGCTGGGATGCCGATAGGGAACAGGCGATAAAGACTGAAAATCTTGCTCCTTATATCAAGGGCCTGCTTGGCGATGATATCGAATATCAGGAAGACTGGTTGAGCGTATATACGTTTCAGTGTCGGCGCATGAAGAATTTTGTTCATGGCCGGGTTATCTTTGCCGGTGATGCCGCCCATCAGGTCAGCCCATTTGGTGCCAGAGGCGCAAATTCCGGCCTGCCAGACGTTCAAAACCTAAGCTGGAAGCTGGATCTTGTTTTGCGGGGAGACGCACCAAAAAGCCTGCTGCAAAGCTATGATATTGAGCGCACTAGAGGAGCCGACGAGAATATCCTAAACTCTAGCCGCTCTACAGATTTTATTACCCCCAAATCAAAAAACTCCACCCTGTTTAGGGATGCGGTTCTTGAGTTGGCAAGTGAGTACGAATTTGCAAGGCCATTGGTAAACTCCGGGCGATTGTCGGCGCCTACGCCATGTTATGACAGCCCAATTGCAACCATGGACGAAGAAGAGTTTCCCTGTGGCCCGCGGCCCGGAGATATCTGTCCTGATGCGCCCAT
>JALSYJ010000075.1 GCA_027071965.1 Robiginitomaculum sp.
CAATTTGATTGCCGAATCGGCGGCGCACAATAAGCCGCCAGACTAACAGCTACATCCGGTTTCTCATAGGTGTATCAAGGGATCAATTTGGGCATCAGCCTTCATATCACCATGCTCAGAGTGTTTTGCCAATTGGCGCAATTTGGCCTAATATCCATACCACAGGCAACCAGCCGCCAGATCAGCAGACCTTAAAACAGAGTCTAAAACGGCACTTCATCATCCATATCATAATCTTTTGCCGGGGCTGAACTTTGATCTGGTTTGGAACTGGCATAACCACCGGAGGCGGCACCATACCCGCCGCTGTCACCCCTGCTGTCAAGCATTTGCAACTCGCCCTTGTATTTTTGCAAAACAATTTCAGTGGTGCGCACTTCCTGACCGTCGCGATTGGTATATTTGCGAGTCTGCAACGAGCCTTCAATGTAAACTTTTGAGCCTTTTTTTAAGTAACGCTCCGCAATACCTGCCAAATGATCGTTAAAAATCACGATATTGTGCCATTCAGTTTTTTCGCGGCGCTCACCGGATTGCTTGTCCTTCCACGTTTCAGATGTGGCAATGGAAAATGTCACCATCCGGTCACCCGAAGGCATTGATCTTGCTTCTGGGTCCCTACCCAGATTGCCAACTATGATTACTTTGTTTACTCCAGCCATTTGGTTCCCCTGCTCGCTATTTGTGCCCCAAGAGGCAACTGATTCTCTTATAGTTTGGTCCGCTTCACAGGAATAGGCCAGCAATTTTACAATATGCATTGATATTTTGCACGTTCCCTGTAGGTAGACTACAAACTGGACAATTTAGTTTGTTCGCTTTATGTTCCGTTTGTCAAGTGAGTCGAGGGATTTATGACATCCAGATTAAAGGTCATCAAAATTGTCGGAGCCAAAGAGCACAATCTGCGTAATATTGATGTAGATATCCCCAGAGACAAATTGGTAGTTATCACTGGCCTGTCTGGCTCGGGCAAATCCTCATTGGCATTTGATACCATCTATGCTGAAGGGCAGCGGCGCTATGTAGAAAGCCTTTCGGCCTATGCCCGGCAATTCCTTGAATTAATGTCAAAACCTGATGTGGAGCGTATTGAAGGTCTGTCCCCGGCAATTTCCATTGAGCAGAAAACCACCTCACGCAACCCCAGGTCAACAGTGGGCACGGTAACCGAAGTCTATGATTACATGCGTTTATTGTGGGCACGTATAGGGGTGCCGTTTTCTCCGGCAACGGGCCAACCAATTACCAGCCAGACCATCAGCCACATGGTTGATATTCTGATGGCATTGCCAGAGAATACAAGATTATATCTATTGGCTCCAATCGTGCGCGGGCGCAAAGGCGAGTACAAAAAGGACATTGCCGAATTGATGAAGCAAGGGTTCTTGCGCCTGAAAGTCAATGGCGAGTTCTGTGCCATTGAAGACTTTCCTGATCTTGATAAAAAATACAAGCACACAATTGACGTAGTGGTCGACAGACTTGTCATTCGAGACGGATTGGAAAACCGGCTGGCTGATAGTCTTGAAACAGCACTGAAGCTGACTGATGGATTGGCAATGGCAGAATTTGCCGATGGCACCGATAAAGACCCCTTGATGTTTTCAGAAAAATTTGCCTGTCCGGTTTCAGGGTTCACCATCCCGGAGATTGAGCCAAGACTGTTCTCATTTAACAATCCTCATGGTGCCTGTCCGACCTGTGACGGCCTGGGAATGACGTCCAAATTCGATGCGGGCCTGGTAGTACCAGATAGCGAGTTGTCATTGCAAAGCGGTGCCATAAAGCCATGGTCAAGCGGCTCATCACGCATGTACCGGCAAACCCTTGAAAGCCTTGCTGGCCATTATGGCGCCAGCATGACTGCCCCATGGCATGATCTATCAGAAGATTTTCAGAACAAAATTTTATACGGCACTGGCGAGGAAGTCCTGCGATTTGTCTATAGCGAAGGCAAACGAAAATTTGAAACCGAGAAAACATTTGAGGGCGTATTGCCTAACCTGCAACGACGCTGGCGCGAAACTGACAGCAATTGGGTACGCGAGGAATTAGGTAAATATCAATCAGCAGCTCCCTGCGAGGCCTGCTGTGGTAAGCGGTTAAAACCGCAAAGCCTTGCGGTAAAGCTGGGCGGACTTGATATTTCTGAAGTAACTTCCCTTTCCATTCGACAGGCCGGCATCTGGTTCAAGGAATTGGGTGCACAACTTAGTAACCAGCAACGAGAAATCGGCTCGCGGGTTATGAAAGAAATTCAAGACAGATTGTCTTTCCTGAACGATGTTGGACTGGATTATTTATCACTATCACGCAATTCCGGCACGCTTTCAGGTGGCGAGAGTCAGCGCATCCGTCTGGCCAGCCAGATAGGTTCTGGCTTAACCGGGGTGCTTTATGTGCTGGATGAGCCAAGCATTGGCCTGCATCAACGCGACAATGCGCGCCTGCTGGATACCTTGCGTAATCTTCGGGATTTGGGCAATTCGGTATTGGTAGTAGAACATGATGAAGAGGCAATTCTGGCCGCTGACCATGTAATTGATATGGGGCCATTGGCTGGTATTCATGGTGGTGACGTCGTCGCCCAAGGCACGCCAGCACAAATTTGCAAGAACAGGAAAAGCCTGACCGGGCAGTATTTATCCGGAAAAAAACAGGTGCCAATTCCCAAAAACCGGCGAGAAGCAAACCCAAGGCGTATCTTGCGCATTGAGGGAGCTTCGGGGAACAATCTTAAAAACGTTACCGCAGAATTTCCCCTTGGTCTGTTTGTTTGCGTGACGGGTGTATCTGGCGGCGGCAAGTCCACTTTGACCAATGAAACCTTATACAAGGGCGTGATGCGCAAATTACACGGCAGTGTCAAAGCCCCAATGCCCCATGAGTTTCTTGATGGTGTCGAGCATCTGGACAAGGTTATTGATATTGACCAATCCCCTATTGGACGCACCCCGCGCTCAAATCCGGCAACTTATACCGGAGCATTCACCCCGATAAGGGACTGGTTTGCAGGCCTGCCCGAAGCCAAAGCCAGAGGCTATACGCCGGGCCGGTTTTCATTCAATGTCAAGGGCGGGCGCTGCGAAGCCTGCCGGGGGGATGGGGTGCTGAAAATTGAAATGCACTTCTTGCCTGATGTTTATGTGCAGTGTGATACTTGCCATGGCAAACGCTATAATCGCGAAACATTACAAATCCGGTTCCGGGGCAAATCCATATCTGATGTATTGGAAATGACCGTGGACGAAGCTGCAGACTTCTTCAAGGCTGTGCCGTCTATCCGGGACAAAATGACCACCTTGCAACGGGTTGGACTTGGTTATGTACATGTGGGACAGCGCGCAACCACCCTGTCAGGCGGTGAGGCACAACGGGTGAAACTGTCTCGAGAACTATCCAAACGGGCCACCGGGCGCACACTTTATATTTTGGACGAACCAACCACGGGACTACACTTTGAGGATGTGCGCAAATTGCTGGAGGTCTTGCAGGAGCTGGTAGATACAGGAAACACTGTAATTGTAATCGAGCACAATTTGGACGTAATCAAACAGGCGGACTGGATAATTGATCTTGGCCCCGAAGGCGGTGATGGTGGTGGGGAAATTGTTGCAGATGGCACGCCCGAAGAAGTGGCAAAGTGTGAACAAAGCTGGACTGGCAAATACCTAAAGCCCCTGCTCGATCCTGCATCAGCCCTTTAGAGCTTTTCTGAAGATGTTTCTGATTTTGGCAGGCCAAATCGCCAAAACAAAAACCCCGATACCAGAACAGATAAAACAAGTTGCACCACCAGTGCCGGCGTCAAATCCTGCACGCTGGTGCTTTTGGAAAATGCCTGTGACAAGGCTTCCATAACTTCTTTTGCTTCCTCACTTTGCAAAATTGCGATCATGGAAAATACAACTGCAAAAAAATTAAATGAGGAATGAAAACCGGCTGCACCCATGATCGAACGATCACGAATACTGAACAGACCAAACATGATCCCCATAAAAAACATTGCGCCAATGGCAATGCTTCCAATAAGAAGCTGTTTTGAAGAAATAGCCAGTCCGTCATTGAAAAAATAATGTATATGCAAAGAGGCAAAGAGGAATGAGGACATAATCAGCCCAAACACAATTCCCCTTTTAGCTGCCAGTGCACCAAGCAACCATCCCCGGCAAAACAGCTCTTCTGATGCACCTTGCACAGCAAATAATACGGCCAGTACCACGACCATCATCCAAAACTTGCTGCCGCCCAGATTATCCCAGCCCGATAACAGGTTTATTAGTTTCTCGGATGTGGTGCCAAAGGAAAAAATCTCCTGCGCACCAATTACAAGCAAAACCAGTGACAATACGAACAAAAGTCCGCCCACAAGCCCGATACCATATTGCCGCCAGCCAGTTGCGTCAGATCTAACCCCCAAATCAGCCAGATTCTTTCGCTCTGCGCCCACGCTCCACAGCAAAACCAGAAAAATCATGGCCAGAGATGACAGAAAAACCGTAACAATTATGGTAAGAGCCGAAAAAACCCCAATATCAATATGTGTATCGCTTATCCAGAATAGTAACTGGTTCGAAAAGGCAACAATTACCAGAGAAAAAATAGCCGCAGCCTGCGCCGCAAACCAGATAGCAACCATAATTAAAAATATCTTCCATACTGGCAGATATTTAACCCGGCCAAGATCAGTAAATGGATATTTCAAGGCTCTGTTTTAACTGTTGCTTCGTGTGCCGGAGCCGCATTATTTGTTGGTGGCTCTGCAGAGTTTTTTGCTTTCCACTTTAGGAAATAGGCCGCAATACCATGATATGAGATATAAGACCAATATTCCCAAATCGTACTTAAAACAAACAGGCTAATCAGAGGAACAACTGCCAATTTTATAATGAGTTGCAAATCTTCTGCACCAGGTGAAAAACCAATCTGACTAACACCAACAACAATAAAGGGTGCTGAGATAAAGGCTACGGCCATAAGCATTATCAGACCTACAACCATAACCACTAAATAAAGTAATAAATAACTGCCCAGCAATTTCCAAAAATGACCTCTGGTTGCTGAAAATGATTCAAAAATGCGTATTTCACTATCGCGCACCGATAGGGCCGGAGCTATAGACAGCTTGACACCAAGCCAGAATAACGCCGCCATTACACCAATAATGGCAGTTACAACAACCAAAACAGTCAGGGCGACATTGGGGCCATCGCCATTATCAGTTGCAAAAACCACCGCAGTAATTGCGGCCACCACCGGGATCAGGAGCAAAAACATAAAAATCAGGAAAATTCCATATATGGCAATATAGACCACCAGAAGGTTTAAGGCTGCCTTGCCATAGCCAAGCCCCAGCCATGAACGGCGCACATCATCATTTAGCGTCCAGTGATAAAAACTGGCCAAGATCATTAAAAAAATCGGCAAAAACAAAAGTCCGCCAAGGGTGGAAAAATTAGAAAGAAGCTCGACCTTTGACAAAAACTCAGGGTCTTGAAACGTCTTTTCATTCCAGATTTCAGTATTGGCGATAACTGATATTGCTTCTGCTGCAAAGGGGTAAATAGCCGAAAGCACAATAGCAAAGAATATCAGTTTGCTTAGCAGATATGCCATTGCCAGCCGCCAGAAATGACGGCTTTTCCTGTCATAACTGGTGGCAAAGAATATTGCATCTGAGACTGAGTACCTATTCATGATGCGCTCTCCCCAAAGCCTTTGGTGTTTTTTTACCCGACCATAACCAGACTAGAGCAATAGCCAGCAAAAGTACAATGCTTACCATTAAGCTACCCTCAGGGCCAAAACTTCCCCCCGTTATCCAATTGGCGACTTCCGGCTGTTGCTCCAGATTGGCCAATAGTGAATTTACATCAATTTTTATGCCGCTGACATTTAAGCCAAAGCCAATGCTCATGATCCAGTTCCACGAGGCATGAGCCGCACAAACACCAAGTAAAGATCGCTCTTTTAAGGCAAATAGGGCAAAGAACACACCCACAAGAACAATATTGGCAATGGCAATCCAGTTCACATGCGGCCATTCATTAGGCAGATGCAGCACAGCAAAAAATGATGACGTCACCCCGACCGCCAATGGCAAGCCCCATCTGGAAGCTATTGCCGACATCATCCAGCCACGCACTAATACTTCTTCGGTGCCACCTTGTATGATAAAGCCGAACAGGAATACCACAATAATCAGTAATGCCGCCGGATTTGCAAAAGCAGAAAACCAGCCTGTAACGCTATAACCACCAAATACAGCAATCAATGCAATTGCCGTGATATTCATTAGCAGCCCAATAGCAAAGCCTCTGCAATATCGCATCCATGCCTTTTCAAAACGCCAGCCAATGCTTTGCAATGATCTATTTTCCGCCAATCTCACCCAGGCAAGCACCACAAGCAAGGTCAGACCAAAGCTAACAAACAGGGTGAAAATCAATGACTTTGTGGATCGTGCGCCTATATCCTCGGCTAAAACACCGGCAAACCCTGCTAAAAGCAATGAAAATGTTTGCGCAACGCCAAGCAGAACCACCCCGATAACCGGCACTAACAGGGTATAAACGGGATGCAGCTGCGCCTTTTGATCAATAGCGCCAAAAATCTGCGCCTTATACTCAGCCACCGCTATGCCCCCACAGATCAAAAATCAAGAAGGGCGCAAGCCCCGGTATAAAGCGCTAAACAACCCAACCCTGATCGAGGCCAAAGCTGGAACCAGAAGCAATCCAAGAATATTCCAGTGAAAATTATCGCGCATGCGCTGTATATTTGCCGCGGTAACACTGGCATCAATGTTTTCCTCACGCATTACTGCGGGCAAACTCTCAATTATCGCCAGTCCCGATGCAATAAATCCCGGAAGCAACAAGATATAAACCGGCGAAAAAGCAATCAGCGAAGCCACAACAATTCTCCAGCCCTGCCCCTTTGTCCATGCTGCCGCCTCAAAAATCCGTATTTTCTTTTCTGCCAATGCGGCCGGGAATGCCGGAGCAAAGCGCGAGAACAAATAAAAAATGACCAGCCAGACAAATGCAGCCCCACCAGCCAGCGCAAACCATAATTTATTGCCTTCTTGCGTATAGATAAGATCGGGATTGTCCTTGAGCAATTCCGGATCAATCCCCGATGCCAAAATTGGTGATAAGGCAAACATTACCAAAATCGAGACTACTACTGCCACCAGCGCCGCAATGATTGATATTAAAACCGCTGCCGCTAATAAACGGTATTCGTCGCCGCCCAGATTCAATCCACCCAATCCCAACCTGGGCAAGCCCAGAGATATTCGATACAAGGCCGCAGTCATCATCAAAAACAACAGCCATGAAAATACGGTAAGAAGAGAGCCAAATACGGCCAGCGGGTTTTCAGCACCCACGAATAAATTTATCCAGCCGCCCAGTATTGCGGTGAAAATAAATGGCGCACCCAGCCAATAGCTTTGCTTCCAGTTACGGACAAAAAATACCCAACCTGAAAAAACACATTGTAATACCGGCACATTCGATTGTGATTGTTGCATTTATCTTGCTCTTTGTTCAAAACACGGGTGACGCAAAAGCGGGATCAGAACCTAACCTTTCATTTGAAGCCGTAAAGCCTTATTCGGCAAAACTACTGAACAAGATGGCCCGATTGCAGCCTTTTATACGCACTGCTAAGGATCTGCCCGATGGCAATCAGTGTGTAGTTATGGTTTTTATCTTTTTCAAGCAAAATGGATGGAATTGATGGATCCTGATACTAATTGCGGAACCGTGAACCGTTTCTATATACAGGCATTTTCCTGTTTATCACAAACTGTACTGGTGTATAGTGATCCGACAAACACTCGGAGGGCAAGTTTTCGGGCAGATCAGCTTGCCATTTTTTCGCTGCTTGAAGAGCAGATGTGCCAAATGCACCAAATACACCAAATGAATTTCCCGGAACTTCCATTTCTACCGCAACATTTTTTGTGCGACCATCAACATCAAGATCATGGGACACGATTACAAGCCCCACATAACCCTTTTCCAGCATTTTACTGGGAAAAACAGGTGGATCTATTCGCTTCCATTTTATATATTCAGGACATTCTTCTGGTCGACCACTTGCAACTGCACGGGGTGAGGCAATGTTATCAGGTATCCGGCTTTTATGATTTTTATCTATAGAACGCCATAATATATTCATTATACCGGCCCAGGCCCATGCCTGAAGGTATAAATCAGGAACCTCATCATAGCGAAACTTTCCTGATAGCTCCATGGCCGCTATGAATTGATCTTGCGCAGCATCTTTATTATTCGTACGGTCTTGGTAAAAGAGCGCTGCCCCAAGTCTGATATGCGCTCTGGCTTTAAGCTCTGGGTCTTGCATGCCTAAAGTCTCATAATCTTGTAAAATCTGCTCCGCAAGAGAGACCGCCTCATTCCACTGATCTTCTGCCACTGCCGAATCCACCAGATATATCCTTGACAAATAAGCCGGGAAATCTGTTATTTGGCCTGCTTCATCAAAATCAATTAATGCCTGCTGTAAGCTATCGACATTTGTCAAATCCGAAGAATTTTTGTATTCGATAAGTGTTGTCAACAGACGGGCCTTTTCAGGTGCCAGCATATTGTTGTTATTTGCAGAGGCCAACTCCAAAGCACGTCTGGCTGGCCTGATAGCATCAGCATCGGGCAGATAACGCAATCTTAATTCAGCCAGATTATAGGCCAGTATCGCTGCATTCTTGTATTTTTTTACTTCTTCTGCCAGCTTCCATGCCCGCTCCCCGGCATTCTCCGCCCTTCTTATATCACCAACATCCAATGCACTTTGATATTCCTTAAAGGCAGCCATTATCGGAGATGCGCAAAGGCCCACGCCCGAAGATAATAAGAACAAAAAAATGCTAACAATAACCAATCTACTCAAAGCACCACCCCCAGTTACAAAGCAACTAAAAGTAGATATGATTAACCAAGCCGTCAAGAAAAACAGGCTTGACGTATACCCTTGCCTTGCCCAAAACCCGCCTCATGAAAACAGATATATATATTATCGGCGCTGGATTAGCCGGAACAGAAGCCGCATGGGCCGCAGCCAATGCCGGCTGTCAGGTGATTTTGCATGAAATGCGCCCGGTACGAAAAACCGAGGCCCACCAAACCGACGGTTTGGCTGAACTGGTTTGCTCCAATTCATTTCGTTCTGATGATGCACTGAATAATGCTGTTGGTCTGTTGCATGAGGAAATGCGCCGCTGCGGATCAATAATAATGGAAGCAGCCAAGCACCATCGGGTACCTGCTGGCGGCGCTTTGGCTGTTGATCGTGAGGGCTTTTCACAGGCAGTAACAACCGCCATAGAAAAACACCCGAATATCAAAGTTGAACGTGAAGAAATTGCCGGATTGCCGCCTGCTGGCTGGGATAATGTTATTGTGGCCACCGGGCCGCTTACTTCACCTGATTTAAGCGCTGCTATTCTTGAATTAACCGGCGAAAAAAATCTGGCGTTTTTTGATGCAATCGCCCCAATCATACAACATGACAGCATTGATATGAACAAGGCATGGTTTCAATCACGCTACGACAAAGGTGACGGGGCCGATTATATCAACTGCCCAATGAATGAAGACCAATACAATGCTTTTTTGGATGCGCTTGCCTCTGCCCCCAAAACCCAGTTTAAGCAATGGGAAAAAGACACCCCTTATTTTGAGGGCTGCCTGCCCATTGAGGTTATGGCGGAACGAGGCCGTGAGACCTTGCGATGGGGGCCAATGAAGCCGGTTGGTCTGACTAATCCTCACAATCCTGGTGTCAAACCCCACGCCATTGTTCAGCTTCGTCAGGATAATAAGCTGGCCACTCTTTATAATATGGTTGGATTTCAAACCAAGCTGACCTATGGCGCGCAGCAAGAGGTTTTTCGCCAAATTCCCGGATTGGAAAAAGCAGAATTTGCCCGCCTTGGCGGCATTCACCGCAATACATTCCTGAACTCACCGGTATTGCTCAATGAAACACTGCAATTGCGCGCTGATCCAAGATTGCGCTTTGCCGGGCAAATTACGGGGGTTGAGGGCTATGTTGAAAGTGCTGCCTGTGGCTTGCTCTGTGGCCTTTTTGCTGCTGCGCAGGCAACCGGAATTTCATATAATCCACCACCAAAGACGACGGCAATGGGCTCACTACTAAATCATATTACCGGCGGGCATCTTGCTGGCAAAAATACATTCCAGCCTATGAATATCAACTTTGGGCTCATGCCAACGGCTGAAACCCCTTACCATGATGAAGATGGAAATCGCTTGCGCGGCAAAAACAAAACCAGAGCCCGCCGCCAAATCATTACCAGACGCGCCCTAAAAGATATTGATAGCTGGCAGGCTAAATAGCCCGGACGATTTTTAATTTTATCTCTTGTCCAATGCCTGAGAATTATGAGCGACAAAAGACGTGCGACTGGTCGAACAGAAAAACGGAGACCATTGGATGAGCTTTCAAAAAACCAGAATAGATACTGCTGAAGAGGTTTTGGCGTTTTTGGAAACCCATCTAAAATAATAAAAGGCGGCCAGTAATCTGGCCGCCTTCGTTTTATTTGCTAATACCCAAGTGAGCTAAACAATGTCTTGTCGCTAAAACAGGGTCTGGGCACCGGACATGGAAACCAGCATTGGCAGTGAAAGCAATGTATTGGTGCGCGAGAACAACATGGCAGTTCGTGCTGCTGGTGCCTTGGCCTCGGTAGGTGCATCAATCAGCCCCAGAGCGACTTTCTGATTTGGCCATATAATGAACCATACATTAAATGCCATAATAAGGCCAAGCCACATTCCAAGACCTAAAAACACATCCTTGCCATTGGCAAATCCGTCCATAGCACCAAGGCTAAGCGTACCAATCAGCGAACCAGTATGGCCAACCAAAGCCAGACCTGTCAGCACAGTAAAGGCCGCGCCCCAGCGAAACCAGAACAATGCGGCAGGCGCAATAACCTTGCCGATTGCCGGCTTTTGCTCATCAGGGATTTTGGCCATATTAGGGATTTGCACAAAATTGAAATACCACAAAAGGCCAATCCACATCACACCGCTAACCACATGTGTCCAGCGCAGAAAAGCAACGGTTACCAAGCCTGCATTATATGATTCACCCTGTACATAAAAATACAGCGCATACATCAATACTGCCAGAATGACCGAAAAAATGATTGTTGAACGTAAGTTTGATAAAATTCCAGCCATAAAAAGCCCCTTATCATTGTTGGATTCGAGATGCGGTACTATGCCACAGAACCAGCCCCCCCCGTCAATGCTTTAGACAGTTATTATTTAAACTGGTATTTGCAGGCACTAAGCCAAGGGTCAGGATCTACTCATTTTCAATCAATTCGCGGTTCACACCAAACAGCATCAATAACGGAGCCGCAATAAATATGGACGAATACGTGCCAACCAGCACGCCCCAAATCATGGTAGCTGCAAACCCGCGCAAGGCTTCGCCCCCAAAGAAATAAAGCGGAACCAATGCCAGCAGCGTAGTGATCGAGGTAATAGATGTGCGAGCCAGTGTCTTGTTAATAGCCAGATCAATCAGATCCGGCATCGCCATTTTCTTATACATGCGCATCTTTTCACGAATACGGTCATAAACCACCACAGTATCATTCATAGAATACCCGACAATGGTCAAGATTGCTGCAATACTGGCCAGATTGAACTCAATGCGCGTAAGAGCAAACATTCCAATAGTAAGTGTTACATCATGAGCCAGCGCAATAACCGCCCCGACAGAAAACTGCCACTCAAAACGAAACCAAATATAGAGCATCATAAAAAACAATGCTCCTAAAACCGCAGTCACCCCGGAACGAACCAGCTCCCCGGAGACCTTGGGGCCAACAATTTCCGTACGCTGTGATGTAACTCTGCTATAGGTCTCCAGAAGCTTGTAACGAACCTGATTATATAATTGTTCCTGTAATTCCGGTCCCGATTTTCTGTCTATGACTACAGTCGGCAAGGTTAAAACCAGTGATTTTCCATCTTCAGCAGCGTTCAGGGCCAGACCCTCTATTCCCATCTCGGCAATAACAGCCTCTCCAGCTTCAAGGTCAAGTTCATCTGGCGATGATATAGTGGCCGTCCGATCACCATCAAAAGAAAAGCTGATATCCGAATAAGCCTCATACAGGGCCTCGTGAACCTTATGTGCTGCTTCTTGCTGCAAACGCTCTTCGCTTATCTCTGGATCGGTTGTTTCCTGACGCTCAAAGCGGATAAGAACCTCATTGGGTGCGCCAAATTCCCGAACCTCCACCTCTCCAAGACCTAAGCCACGGACGATTGAGCCAATTTTTTTCAAATCCGCCGCCTGCTCGGTTTTAATTTCAATATTACCCCCGCCCTTAAAATCAATACCAAGGTTAATTCCAAGCACAAAGAAACTGATTACAGCCGCAATTAACGCTGCAGAGGAAAATCCAAATGCAATTTTCCGATACTTGATAAAATTAAGGCTGGTATCTTCGGGGATTAAGCGAACAAATGAAAGTGCCATTAGTCTTCAGTCCTTACAGGGAAAGTGTTTTTGGCTTCGCCTGCATCAGCCAATAGCTGGTGAGCAAACGCGAAAACACAAAAGCAGTAAATACGGAGGTAAAAATACCAATTGCCAAAGTAACGCCAAAGCCCTGCACTGGCCCTGAACCAAACAGCAATAACAGCATTGCTGCAATCAAAGTTGTAATATTAGCGTCCAAAATCGTTGATCTGGCTTTAGCAAAACCGGTTTCCACGGCGCTCATTGGACTGCGCCCAATGGCTATTTCCTCTCGTATTCGCTCAAAAATAAGTACATTTGCATCCACCGCCATCCCAATTGTTAAAATCACCCCGGCAATGCCCGGCAAGGTCAATGTTGCCTGTAATCCTGATAATGCGCCAAGAATAAGCGTAAGATTAACCAGCAATGCCATATTGGCAATCAAACCAAAGCGGCCATAGACTAAAACCATATAAATCATCACGGCGCCAAAACCAACAATCAGGGCAATCGAACCTGCACGAATGGATTCTTGCCCTAGCCCCGCGCCAACTGATCGCTCATTTAGTGTCTCCAGCTTGGCAGGCAAAGCCCCGGCACGCAATAAAACCGCAAGATCATTAGCAGCCGTCACCGTAAACCCGCCATCAATAATACCGCTTCCGCCCAAGATCGGGCTACGGATTACCGGGGCAGTAATTGATTCGTTATCCAGCAAAATAGCAAATCTGCGCCCGACATTCTCTGCGGTTGCATTACCAAACCTGATTGAGCCACGCGAATTAAACGAGAATGATACCGCAGGCTGTCCACTTTGGTTAAATGATTGCTGTGCATCAATCAAATCACTGCCATCAACTAAAACCCGACGCCTTACCAGCAAGTCAGGCTCTGCTGGATTTGTGGTTTTTACCAGTTTTGCCCCAGGGGGAATTCTCCCGGCAAGAGCCTCATTTATGGAAACAGAAGTATCCACCAGATGGAAGGTCATCTGAGCAGTTTTTTCAATAATTCGCTTAATACGAACAGGATCACTTTCGCCTGGCACTTCAACAATAATTCTGGAATTGCCCTGCCGCAAAATAGTAGGATCCTTGGTACCTAATTCGGTAATACGGTTGCGAATAACTTCAACTGATCTTACTACCGCATCCTTGCTCAGCTTGCTCAATGCCTGATCAGTAATGGTCAGAGAAATCCGGCCAGTTGCCGCATCAGAAGAAACCTTAAAAGGCTTATCGGCATTTCCCGTAATCAACTGCCCTGCGGGGATTTCATTTAGCGGCTTTAAGCGCTCCAGCGCTAATTCCATCTGTTCGGGACGGGATAATTTGAAAGAGACCGTATTGCCATTTATTCTAAAATTCCGGGCCGGGACAATAGGTCTTTCACTTCGCAATAATTGTCGCGCTTCTTCTTGAGTGGTTTCGAGTTTTGCTGTGCGTACCGAGTCCGTATCCACTTCAAACAGCAAATATGACCCCCCTTGCAAATCCAACCCGAGATTGACGATTTTAGAAGGCAAAAAACCGGGTATTTTCCCGGCAATATCTTCGTCCCCACGGACGGTCACGGGTAAAAAGTTTGGCAGTGCAAAAAGCAGCCCCAGAACCACAATGAACCAGATACCAATTTGCTTTAGGCGCGAAAAATGCAGCATGATGAATTACTTTTTTTGCTTAGGTGCGTCATTTGCCGGTTTTGGAGTATTCTTTGAACGCACGTCTTGCAGTGTGGCTCGCAATACTTTTACCTTTACCCCGGTGGCGATCTCTATAGTGACTTCATCACTACCGTCTACGACCTTGTTAACCTTGCCTATCAGCCCCCCTGCTGTGACCACGGTATCATTGCGCGCGATTGCATCAACCATGGCCCGGTGTTCCTTAACTCTTTTTTGTTGCGGTCGAATCAACAAGAAATAAAAAATTGCAAACATTGCAATCATCAGGGCAAAGAAACTAAATGGACTTTGCCCGCCTTCGGCCTGCAAGAACATAATCATGTTGGAAAGCGTTGGTGTCGGCATAAATATCCCCTAATATAGATAGCACGCAGCACATAAGCTACGCATTCGTGTTTCCGGAATATAAGAGCACCCCGCATAAATGCAATCGGGCAAATCAATCATTTGCCCTTTTCATTCAACTTGCGCTGTAAAATAGCACTTTAGAATATTGACCGGATATGTGGTTTATTTTTTCGATGAAGTTTTGGGTGCAGAACCCTGGTCTCATAGTTTGGGCAGGTGCTTTAGCGGATCAACCGGCTTTACACCTTTGCGGGTTTCAAAATGCAATTGTGAAACATCCACAGAGCCACTGGAGCCAGCTAGGGCTATCACCTGCCCTTGAGTGACTTCCGCGCCCTCAAGAACCTTGTTTGCCGAATTGTGCGCATAGGCAGTAACCCAGCCATTATTATGGCGGATAAGAATAAGGCGCCCAAAGTTTTTCAACTCTGATCCTGAATAGATCACAGTTCCCGCACGAGCTGCTACCACCTCGGCCATGGGGTCGGTGGCAATGTTAATTCCATCATTGCGCATGCCGCCTGCCTTTCCACCAAATCTGGACAATATTTTACCCTTTAGCGGCCAGATGAAAGTAGAATTTGATGCAGGTTTAAGAGGCTTGGAAACGGTCTTGGGAGCGTCCTTCCCATCACTGCCTGCCACAGGTTCGGCTGTCTTACTGGGCGCGGCCTTCCATTTACCGTCACTGTCCCGGGCCAAAGCCGGTAAAACCAATATGGTATTAGGAGAAATTACAAATGGCTCTTCGATACCGTTAATATTTGCAAGCGATTGAAAATGAATGTTGTATTTTCTGGAAATAGCATAAAGCGTATCGCCTTTTTGCACCCGATAATGCAATGGAGCAGGCAGTTTTAGAACCTGCCCCTTATTCAAGGCATAGGGTTTCTTCAATTTATTCAGTTTAATAAGCGGCTCCAGAGCAACCTGATATTTTTCGGACAGGCTGAACAGGGTGTCACCGGATTTTATGATTACACTTGCCGGACGATCCTTGGTTCTTACGATCTGCACCTGTTCTGCCTGTGGATTTAGCCTATCAACAGGAGGTGAAATGCTGCTCTGTTCTATGGTTTGTGGCGGAACAGTATCAATATCGGGGTTTAACTCAACCGGAGCCGGGCTTCCCGGCTCAACATCGAGCATATCCAGCTCTTCTTCAGTGGTTAATCCCTGATCAATTATTTCGGATGAAGCCTCCTCAACAGGAGGCTTGGCTGTATCGGTGCCATTGCTGTAAGGCGCAGGATCCACATCCAGCATATCCAATTCCTCAGCCTCACTCAAGTTTCCAGCACTATCCGGTAATGTTGCTGCGTTGGAGTCAGCGACATGAAATTCAGGCAGGCTTGCCGGTGTTTGTGCCTTGGGAATTTCCGCAGCGCCAGTACTGCTTGCCCCCTTATACTCCACAGGCGCCGGGCCGGCACCTGCCATACAGGCGGACAATGAAAGCGATATGCCCAGATATATCAGATTGCGAATCATTTTGTCAGTCTGGTTAAAACAGGTTAATCAAAGTTTCGCAAAATCCGGCATTTTGAATGTTTTGCACATTACAGGGTTCGGGCAATGCCGCGCAATAAGGGTACAAAGCGCACTTTGCCCAAAACCGTTTTATGAAACTCATCACCATCACGACGAAAAATCATCAGGCGCTGGCGGCCGCTGGGGCCAATGGGTGCAACCAACAGGCCGGTATTACGCAATTGAGCCAGCAGGGCTTCCGGCACCTCTTCAGCCGCCGCCGTCATGATAATACGGTCAAAGCTGTCCTGCTCCGGCCATCCCATACTGCCATCACCAAGGCGCGGGACAATATTTTTTAGCTTTAGGGCTGCAAAACGCCGTTTTGCCTCTTCAAGTAATGTCCGATAACGCTCAATAGTATAGACCCGGCGCGACAGCTTCGACAAAATCGCACACTGATAACCGGAACCCGTGCCAATTTCCAATACCTTCTCCCTGCCTGTAAGACACAAGGCTTCGGTCATCTGCCCGACCACTACCGGCTGTGAAATAGTTTGGCCGCATGATATTGGCAGCGCGCGATCTTCCCATGCCTGTTCAATGAATTCCGGAGTAACGAACAGGTCACGGGCAGTGGTTTCAATGGCTGACAGCACCTCGTGATCACTGATCCCGGCCCCGCGCAAGGCCAAAATAAGTTGTACGGTTTGATGATTTATCAAGTTGCAACCTTATGTAAAAACAGAATTAAGAGCCGCCAGGGTTTTGTAATGGGTCAAATCCATATGCAATGGAGTTATTGAAA
>JALSYJ010000076.1 GCA_027071965.1 Robiginitomaculum sp.
ACTCGATATTGGGCGGGAAAGTCCATCTATACCAACGCCCAAACTCTAAATACTGGCAGTGCGCCTCATTTTTGAAAGGCAAAAACTGGCGCGCCAGCACCAAAGAAACAGGCCTTGCCCAAGCTAAGGACTTTGCCGAGGACTGGTATTTGGAATTACGCGGTAAAGCAAGGCAGGGTATTTTGAAGGTTGAGAAAACCTTCAAAGAAGCAGCTATTCAGTTTTGGAAAGAGTTTCCCGTCATAACCCAAGGCCAGCGAAGCGAGGTCTATGTTGCTGGACACAGGTTGAGGCTGGACAATTATCTCATTCCTTTTTTCGGAGACAAAGGATTATCAGAAATCACCGCAGGTGAAATACAGAATTATCGAATCTGGAGGCAGGAAAATTCCATTAAAGGGAAGCCACCAGCGCGTAGCACAATGCATCAAGAAATCGTAACGCTTCGGCAGACGCTAAAGACAGCGCTTCGTCATGGCTGGCTGACGCATCTGCCCGATATGTCCACTCCCTATAAAACTTCAGGGAAAATCACCCACAGGGCTTGGTTTTCACCAGAGGAATACAAACAGCTTTATACCGCCACTCGTGCGCGTGTCGCCAAGCTGGAAGGCACGCGCCATTATTGGGCGGCACAACAACTTCATGACTTTGTTTTGTTTATGGCCAATACTGGCTTGCGTCCTGATGAGGTTAAACGCCTGGAACACCGCGATGTCGATATCGTCGAAGATTTGAACACCAAAGAGACCATCCTGGAGATCGAAGTACGCGGAAAACGAGGCGTAGGATATTGCAAGAGCACGACAGGGGCGGTTCAACCATATCGCCGGATTGTTGAGCGGAATAATCCGCAGCCAACTGATCTAATATTCCCACTCAATAATTTACACCGTGATATGTTCAATGCGATCTTGAAAGAAGAAGACCTCAAGATAGACCGAGAGGGAAATCGCCGTACTGCATATAGCTTGAGGCATACGTATATTTGCCTGCGTTTAATGGAAGGAGCTGACATTTATCAAATAGCTAAAAATTGCCGAACAAGCGTAGAAATGATAGAGAAATACTACGCTGCACACATAAAGAACGTACTGGATGCTTCGGCAATTAATGTTCGAAGGAAGAAAAGTTTAAGTAAAAAACTGGATAAGTGAAATTAGCTCTGGCAAAAAATATTTGAACTTGATACTCTCTGAAAAATCGGCATAAAACACCGATATGCGGGCGTGGCGGAATAGGTAGACGCTACGGACTTAAACGAGATTAATTTGAGTGCGCGCGCGGAAACGCGGGACGTAGAACTGCTCAAATTCGGGGAAAGCTAAGGGACAGGAACCTGACCTAAGCCAATCCCGAGCCAAGCCTTGGTCTAGCTGAACAGCATGACCTCGGAAGGTGTAGAGACTAGACGGGCAGCATCTAAAGCCGGAGAACTCCGGTTATGATGAAGGGATAGTCCAGACCCCAAACTTTGGGTTATCAGGTGAACGCCTGACCCAAAGGCGGCGAAAGCCGTGGTAGGTAAGAAAATCCGTTGGCCATTGGCCGTGGGGGTTCGAGTCCCCCCGCCCGCACCACTACCTTTTTTCAAATGAACTTTGGTCAAAAAAGCTAGTAAGGAATAAGCAGGCTGGAACCAGCCTTGCTAGCGTAGGGATTATGTCCATTAAAAAATAGATAAATATTTTACTATTCAAATGTGCATCCATTGGCTACACTGTCTGTCATGAAAAAAGACGCTGGCCTACGCATTCGTATTGATCGCGATCTTCGAGAGAAATTTCTCGAAATTTGCCGCGCGCAAGATCGCCCAGCCGCGCAAGTGATACGTGAATATATGCGTGCCTATGTAAAAAATCATGAAGGTGCTAATGATGATAATACGCAACTAAGGGACGCCAAATGATCCCAGATTATCAGACATTGATGTTGCCGGTGCTACAAAAAGGTTCAGAAAAAGAAGTCAATGTGCGTGACGTAATTGATGCTCTTGCTGAAAAATACAAAATGACAGCAGAAGAACGAGAGCAGTTCTTGCCAAGTGGGAAACAACGCACTTTTGATAATCGTGTTCATTGGGCAAAATCTTACTTAAAGCAAGCGGGGTTAGTCGAATTTCCAAGACGTGGGTTTTATGTTGCGACTGATGAGGGTCGTAAAATTCTGACGCAAAACCTGGATCGTATTGATAATAAATTCCTGAAACAATTTGATGCTTTTCAAGAGTTTCAGAATCGTAAAGGTTCGCAATCACCATCAAATCATGATGAAAAAGAACTGGTAGAAGAAAGCGCCACTCCCGACGAAATTCTACGCGCGGCTCATAGCAAAATTAATGCAGCACTCGCCGCAGATTTGCTAAGCAGGGTGAGAGGAGCATCACCCCAATTTTTTGAAGAACTGATTGTCGAGTTGTTGCTGGCTATGGGGTACGGCGGTACGTCGGAAGACGCAGCTCGTGCGCTTGGACAGTCAGGTGATAACGGCGTTGATGGAGTTGTCGATCAAGACCCTCTAGGTGTCGATCAAATTTATATTCAGGCAAAAAGATATGCTGAAGGTAACAATATTGGCTCAGGCGATATTCGTGATTTCTTTGGCGCTTTGAACCTGAAGAAAGCGCAAAAGGGGTTATTCTTTACAACATCATCTTTTAGCCCAGCAGCAAGCAAAACGGCTAAAGATTTAGGTATGAGAATTGTCCTTATCAATGGTCAACAACTTACGAAACTAATGATACGATACAATGTTGGTTGCCGTGACGAAGAGATATTGCACCTGAAAAGAGTGGATGAAGAATTTTTTGAATAAAAACAATAAGAACCGTAGGAAGCAGGAAAACATGTTCGAGCAGACGTTTAAAAATATTGATGACATCCTTCGCAAAGAGGCTGGTTGCGCATCGGAGCTGGATTATACCGAGCAAACCTCATGGCTCCTTTTCCTGAAATATCTCGACGCTTTGGAAACAGAGCGCGAGATGGAAGCCGAACTAGTCGGCAAAACCTATAGCCGCATTATTGACCCGCAACATAGCTGGAGCACCTGGGCAGCGCCAAAGAAAGCTGATGGCAGCTTTGATCATGATAATGCGATGGTCGGCGATGATTTAATCGCCTATGTGGATGGCGAGCTGTTCCCATACCTGAAAGGCTTCAAACAGCGCAGCACAGATGCCAACACCATTGAATATAAAATCGGCGAGATTTTTGGCGAGATTAAAAACCGTTTTCAAAGCGGTTATTCCTTGCGTGATGTGGTTGAGGAGATGGATCAGCTCTCTTTTAATAATCAGGATCAAAAGCACGAGCTATCTCATCTCTACGAAGCCAAGATCAAAAACATGGGCAATGCGGGTCGCAATGGCGGCGAGTATTATACCCCGCGCCCGCTGATCCGTGCGATGATCGCGGTCACCGCCCCGACCATTGGCGAAACCATTTATGATGGTGCTGTCGGCTCCGCAGGCTTTTTATGTGAGGCTTTTAATTATCTGCGGCCAAAGGCCAGCACCACCGACGATCTGGAAATCCTGCAAAAGCGCACCTTTTATGGCAAGGAGAAAAAGAGCCTCGCTTATGTGATCGCCATTATGAACATGATCTTGCACGGCATAGAGGCCCCCAACATCATCCACACCAACACCCTTGGTGAAAATGTGATGGATTTACAGGAAAAAGACCGCTTCGACATTATCCTTGCCAACCCACCCTTTGGCGGCAAAGAACGTAAAGAGGTGCAGCAAAATTTTCCCGTCAAAACCGGCGAAACCGCGTTTTTGTTTTTGCAGCATTTCATAAAGAGCCTGAAGGCCGGTGGCCGCGCGGCGGTTGTCATCAAGAACACCTTCTTGAGCAATAGCGACAATGCCTCTGTCTCATTGCGCAAGGAACTGCTGGAAAGCTGCAATCTGCATACGGTGCTGGATATGCCGGGCGGCACGTTTTTGGGCGCGGGGGTAAAAACCGTAGTGCTGTTTTTTGAAAAGGGCAAAGCCACCAAAGATATCTGGTTTTATCAGCTCGACCCCGGCCGCAATATGGGCAAGACCAACCCTCTGAATGACAAGGACTTGGCCGAGTTTGTAGAAATGCAAAAAAGCCGGGCAGATAGTGAAAAATCTTGGGTCTTGGCGCGCACCGATATTGACGAGGGCAGCTGTGATCTGTCGGTAAAAAATCCCAATACGCCGGAAGAAGCTCCATTGCGGGAACCAAGTGAGATTATGGCAGAGATAGCAGCACTTGATGCCGAAAGCGCCAAAATCCTGAACCAGATTCAGGGGATGCTGTGATGGACTGGAAATTTAGAAACCTTGGCCAAGTTATTAAGCTGGAGTACGGGAAGCCATTGCCTAAAGAGGACAGAAACCCAAATGGCCTTTATGCTGCTTATGGGGCCAACGG
>JALSYJ010000077.1 GCA_027071965.1 Robiginitomaculum sp.
GTGTCTGGGCTGTTCGATGAATTTTTCAATAAAAATTCTGCTATCACCAAATGAGGCACTTGCTTCATTTTGTGCCGAGACAAAACCCTCACGGGCCTCCCCCTCATTCCATGCAATGCGCATGCCCTTGCCACCGCCACCGGCAGAAGCCTTGATCATCACCGGAAAGCCCACTTTAGTGCCTATTTCGGCTGCCTGTTCTGCAGTTTCAATCAGACCCATATGCCCTGGAATAGTATTCACGCCAGCCTTATCGGCAAACTTCTTTGAGGCTATCTTGTCTCCCATTATCTCAATGGCATTGCTGTTGGGGCCAATAAAAGCAATCCCCTCATCAGCAAGGCGCTGGGCAAAACTTGGATTCTCTGACAGAAAGCCAAAGCCCGGATGAATGGCCTCAGCACCGGTGGCTTTGGCCGCAGCAATAATCTGATCAGCACGCAAATAGCTATCGGCGGCTGCACTGCCACCAATATGCACCGCCTCATCGGCTAATTCCACTGCCAAAGACCCGGCATCGGCATCAGAATAGACCATGACACTGGCAATCTTCATTTTGTTCAGTGCTGTTAACACTCGAACTGCGATTTCACCACGATTTGCAATTAAGATTTTTTTGAACAAGCAGACCCCCGCCCGAATAGGAATATTGCCCCTGTTCTAACCGGGGAATTTCAGTTGGACAATGGCAGAATGCCACAAGTCACAGATTACAATTCACCAAATCCCAATCCTTTTGCCCCACAATACATATTATGAAAAAGCTATTGCCGGTTTTATTGTTTTTATTTGCCTGTTCCCCGGAGCCATCTGACGCACAAATAACCCTTTTTCCGGCGAAGAAGTGCATAAATCTGGCCAATGCCTTAAATGCACCAACTGAAGGCGATTGGGGTTACAAGATCCATGTAACTCACATTCAAGCAGTAGCCAAAGCCGGTTTTGACAGTATCCGCATACCGATTGCATGGTCTGAACACGCAAGCAAACAGCCCCCATACACCATTGACCCGGCGTTTTTTAATCGTGTTGATGAAATAGTGACACAGGCGCTGGATAATCAGTTGCAGATTATTATTGATGTGCACAATTTTGAAGAGCTAAACGAATATCCGGCCCGCGAAACACCAAGATTACGCGCTATATGGCAACAGATTGCCTGGCATTATGCCAAGGCACCGGATGCAGTTATTTTTGAGCTGTTAAACGAGCCTATGGGCAAAATGCGCGGGCGGCGCTGGGAAATATTATTGCAAAAACTGATTGTTGACATTCGCAAAACCAATCCTGATCGCTGGATAATCGTTGGCGGTGACAATTGGAATTCCATAGATGGACTTGAACAACTGAACGTGGCCTTTGACCCAAAGCTGGTGCTGACATTTCATGATTATGCCCCTTATGATTTCACCCATCAGGGCGCAAGCTGGATAGAAAATGCTCCGCCAACGGGAACCAGATGGGGCAGTGCCAAACAATATGCCGAAATTGAACGGACTCTTGCCCGGGCTGCACGAATTGAACAGCGTACAAAAATGCCGGTATGGATGGGGGAATTCGGAGTGCATAAAAGTGCACCGCAAACAGACAGAAGTAATTGGCTAAAAGCAATGCGCATGTCCGCCGAACAACGGGGCATTGGCTGGTGCGTATTTGACTTTGGCGCTGAATTTGCTCTTTGGTCACAAGAAAATCAGCAATGGAAACAGCCGGAACTTGACGCAGTTTTAGGCGGAAATCCCAATTAAATCCTGTGGCGGGAACAGGACATTTTCGATTGCTGACCGCGGAACCCTTGACCACTTAAATCGTCACTCAGACAAGGGCCGGTTGCCAGATGCAGGCCACTACTGTCCGGTTTAACATTTTTCCAGCTCCAGCGACATTTGCTTTGGATCGATAGGCGGTGGGATATGGGGTTGGTTTAAGGCATTGATGGGCCTTCGGTGCATGAGGTTCAGTCGAATGAGACGGGTGAAGGTGACGGGTCTTTTAATCGCACACTGAGCGTTGTGGGCGGTTTTGAGGAGCATATAGGCAATCAGAGCCACAAACTGCGCCTTGGTTGATAAACGCCGCACCCGAAAATCCGCTTTATGGGTCTCAACCAGCCGATCAAACACCGCCCAAGGAACTTGCTTGGTTATCTGGTGAAATACGCTATTCTCATGCCGCATGGTATTGGTCTCCACTTCGTATCTACAACGCTGCGAAACGTTAGAAACCAAGTAGAGTCAATATCATGCCACCTGCCTACACTCTTAAACCGGAGAGTAGTGGATCTAAGCCCGGAGTGACGATTAGAGGTAAGGGTCACCATTAAGGGTCAGTGCAGATTTTGGCTGTCCCTTGGTGATACTTGCGCCACCCTGTAATCATACCAAAACAGCATTTTATGGTAATAAAATAACCCTTAAATGACCCTAAGCAGTACTAACTGACCCTCATGATACGGGGATAAGTGTAAGAGATGCCCAGCAGCCGTAAGATCTGTTATAATGTAAGGGTTAGGGCCAAAACGCCCGACAAATACGCTCTTTGACAGGTAAATATCTATCAATCCCAATAATATCAAGGGTTTTGCAGGCTCGTGCCGTTCGCAAATAAACGGGCAGTCTGGCAACACTGCGTACCTGCACTGGCTCTTATCCCGTGGGAGAAACGAGAAAAAGTTTTTGCACAAAACACCAAGGGCATTAACAGGGTGCTAGGAAATTTCAGCTAGAACACCAGCTATAAATCCTTCAGGTTTCTCGCATATAGGAAGAATCATGGCGCAACCGGCAAAAAACGGCGAACTAATCAAAGTTCCCAATACCCTAAAAGCCAAAATTGGTGGCCGCATGGCCAAAGTGGACACAGAAGCCATTGCCAGAGCTGAATCAGCTCTACAGTCTCTTAGCTCCAGTTTTGACGACTGGATCGCCACCGAGGCTTCCAAACTTGAAACAGCCTACAACAAGGTTACTGCCGGATCCCTTGCCCAACCCGAAGGTCGCGAGCTGTTTACTGCAGCCCATGACCTAAAGGGACTTGGAACCACCTATGGCTATCCACTGGTAACTGCATTGGCAAGTTCGCTTTGTGACATAACACTAAATCAGCCAATCCGGGAAAAGGCCCCAAAAGATCTGGTCACCGCTCATGTGCAAGCAATTCGCGCAGCTATAAGCAGCAATATCAAAACCACTGATCACCCCGTAGGCGGGCCACTTTGTCTTGAATTAAAAAAGAAATCTCAAGATTTCCTGAGCACTCTTTGATCAATGTTTCGCCAGGCTTGAGCAGCGGCTGTAAGTAGCTCAAACAACTTGATTTATGCTGCATTTGCCAGCATGTTCTTGGTGCTGTCAGACAAATTATCAAGACGGGCCAACAAATAATCCAGCTCTTCCTTGGGCAGACCCTGGAATCTGGTCAATACACGCTCGATCAGCCGTCTTGCAAAGCGTTCACGATCAAGATGCCCGTCATCAAAATCCATTTCGTGTACCATATCAATACCGGCACGAAACACCGGATACAGGCGCGATGGCAGGCCAGCCCGCTCGAATATGGCCCGCAAACCCAGTGTCCCGGCATCATGAACCAACAACCATGCTCTTGCGTGAGGAACCCCCGCCAATTCAGCCAATGACCATTCCACAAAGCGAACATGCCCCAAACACAGGCCGCGCACGACCAAGGAAGGCGTCAAACGGCCATTAAGGTGCAATTGCTGGACGAAGCGCTGCATATCAGCGGCACGTCCTGCCTGATCAACAAGATCAATAGTTGCCCGCTCCCGCGCACCCTCAGCCAATTCTACGGCTAATTGCGGTGGCAGTTCATGACGCTTGGCAAGGCGTTTTAAGGCTTCGTCACTAACCAGTGAAACCAGCTTTTCCGCCACATGTACCGGCAAAGAGTTCCGAGCTATCAGCCCGTCAGTTATTTTGGCGTTCTTGCCAAAACGATCCAGAGTTATGGAAAATGAATCTTCGGAAAAAACAGCACCATTATTTGCTGCTGCCACAGCAACCGCAGGCTCACGCCCTTCTGATGCAATCACCTGTACAACCTTGGACGTAACTTTCTTGCGACCTGCAACCGCCATCTGACGAACCGCCACTCCGGAACGAACAACATCAATTAAATCATCATCGGTTAAAGCCGGTGATGATGACAGGATCGGCATGGCAATTGAATCAAGATCAGAAGCCAGCTTAACTGCAATTTCACGAGGCAGATGCGGAGAATTCTGCAAGGTAACAGCTAATGCACGTCTAACTAATTCTGCGGCATCACCGGCCATAACCTGCATAATCTCGATAGCGCTTTGGCGCTCCACACGAGACAAGGGAGCACGATCAATAACCCGGCAAATCTTGTGAGCAGCTATGGCTCTGTCATCATCATCATTGT
>JALSYJ010000078.1 GCA_027071965.1 Robiginitomaculum sp.
GGCCTGCCATCCTTGTCCAACACGTTTAAGTTCAAGGGTATACGGACTTCCAGATCAGAAAGCCTGAACAGGGATTCCATAAATAATTCAGGATCAATGGTTTTGGTTTTTGGCTCCAAAATCACCCGCACGTCTTCAGCGGACTCATCGCGCACATCAGCCAGCAGGGGAAGCTTTTTGGTTTCGATCAATGTTGCCAGACGTTCAATCAGCCGGGACTTTTGCACCATATACGGAATTTCCGAGATCAAAACCTGCCATTGACCATGAGACAATGTCTCAATCTGCCATTTTGCGCGCAGCCTGAACCCGCCGCGCCCAGTTTCATAGCTCTCCTCAATTTTGGCAGCATCCTCTACCAGCACTCCACCCGTGGGAAAATCCGGCCCTGGAATATATTTCATCAAACTGGCTATTGATGCATTGGGGTGTTTAATCAGATGCAAGCAGGCAGCAATTAACTCGCTCGCATTGTGTGGAGGAACCGAAGTAGCCATGCCCACGGCAATGCCCGAAGTGCCATTGGCCAGTAAATTTGGAAAACCTGCCGGCAGCACTACCGGTTCATCATCATCTCCGGAGAAGGTCTGGCGAAAATCAACCGTATCCTCATCAATCCTAACAAGCAGCAATTCAGCCGCATGGGTCAGACGAGCCTCGGTATAACGCATGGCAGCAGCACCGTCGCCATCGATATTGCCAAAATTACCCTGTCCATCCACCAGAGGGTAACGTTGTGAAAATGCCTGAGATAATCGAACCATGGCATCATATACTGCCTGATCACCATGGGGGTGAAACCGTCCGATCACATCGCCAACCACTCTTGCACATTTTTTGAATCCGGTTTCAGGGCGCAGTTTTAATTCCCGCATTGCGTACAATATACGCCGATGCACAGGTTTTAAGCCATCGCGCAAATCCGGTAGGGCGCGCTGGGTAATTGTTGACAGAGAATAAGCCAGATAGCGACTACTAAGGGCTTCATCAAAGGATTCTTCAACAATTCTGTTATCAATATCTGATGTCTCGCTCATCCTGCTGTCCCAAAGAAATACGAATCGTTGATCGCAGTCTACAAAACAAGCGACATGCTCACAGGCTAAAATTTATAATTTTTATCCTTTTTACAGGAGTACCCACTGAAGACTATAGCTCCAGCACATCATCCAAAGCCTGTTCCGAATCGGGATCGTCCGGAACCGACTTAATAGCAACTGCCTCAGTCATAGATTGATTAAAGGCTGACTTGTCCGCTTTTACAGGCTGGGCCATTACCGGCTCTGATGGCGCAGACGACTTGGCAGTAAACTCCATCACTTTTACAGAAGGATGTTGTTTTTTCACCAATTTTCTAGGAGTAGCTGCATATTGCAACCGTCCGTTCTTACGAACCATCGGGCGTTGATCATTCAGCACAAATTCAAGCTTTTTCAATAAATCCGCAGGCACCACAGGACTGGCCATAAATTGGGTGGCACCAGCCCGCAAGCCTTCTGACATCATTTTACGATTAAGGTTTCTCGAGACAAGAATAACAGCCGTGGCAGCAATTTTATCAGAGTTTTGACAACGAACAGAGCGCAAAACCTGCTCGGCAAAACTTTGGTCCGGATCCCAGTTGCAAAACACTACCGACGGAGGCTTTGATATTATGGACACAATTGGAGTTTCACAATCCTCAAATGGCCGCACTGAATAACAGCCAAAGTCACGCAATAATGCTCCAAGATTACCCCGCGACACTTTGTCCGGGTCAATCAACATAACATCCATACGTTTTATGCGATTACTGTATTGCATTTATTCACCGTATTTCCCAAGCCTTATCAGCATAGGAAAAACCGGTTAAAAAAACGTATGGCAACAAAATAATTTCAACCAAAATCATCCTATTCCCCCTCAAAAGCGAGCAGCCACTCGGCAGCGGGGTTGAAATTTGTTAACCTGGATCGCTACAGTCTGGATTCGGAATGTTTTACTGAGTCGCGGCATCAATGGGAATAAGCTTATGAAAATTGAACGGAAATTCACCAAAAACCTGTCTGATCCGTATGAAAATATTGATTTCCAAACCGTAGCCAGTTCCATTTCCAATCCGGATGGGGAAACTGTTTTTGATTCTGGTGATGTCACTGCTCCTAATGGCTGGAGCCAAGTTGCCATTGATATTATGGCGCAGAAATATTTCCGAAAAGCAGGAATACCAGCCCATACCAAGCCTGTTGCAGAAGACGGCGTACCCACATGGTTGCAACGCCACGTCCCCGATGAAGAACGTCTGGAGCAATTGCCTGAAGCCGAGCGCTATATCGGTGAGACCAGTGCCAAACAGGTATTCCGGCGCATGGCTGGTGCATGGACTTATTGGGGCTGGAAATCAGGCGTCTTTGATGAAGCATCAGATGCAAAAGCATTTTTTGATGAGACAAGACATATGCTGGCTGCGCAAATGGCAGCCCCCAACTCCCCGCAATGGTTTAACAGCGGTCTGCACTGGGCCTATGGTACAACCGGCCCTGCACAGGGGCATTATTATGTGGATCATGAAACCGGAGTGGTACATTTGTCCACGTCCGCCTATGAGCGCCCGCAACCCCATGCCTGTTTTATCCAGTCTTTGCGCGATGATCTGGTTGGAGCAGGCGGAATTATGGATCTGTGGGCCAGAGAAACCCGCCTGTTCAAATATGGCTCCGGCACTGGCACAAATTTTTCAAGCCTTCGCGCCCATGGTGAGGCTCTTTCCGGTGGCGGATACAGTTCAGGACTGATGAGCTTTTTAGCCGTTGGTGATCGTGCTGCAGGTGCTGTTAAATCCGGAGGAACCACCCGCCGGGCAGCCAAGATGGTGATAGTCGATGTTGATCACCCCGATATAGAAGAATTCATTGACTGGAAAGTAAAAGAAGAAGCCAAGGTCGCAGCACTGGTCACCGGCTCAAAAATGCTAAAACGCCATTTGCAGGCTGTCTTTAATGCCTGCGTTTTGTGTGAAGGCGAAAATGATGACTGCTTCATACCGGCAAAGAACCCGGCACTGAAACGTGAAATCAAAATAGCCCGGGCCAATGCCGTCCCCGAAGCGGCTATTGAAAGGGTAATTCAGCAGGCAAAGAACGGCGTAAAAACCTTAAACCTTATCGAATTTGATACGGATTGGGACTCAGAAGCCTACACCAGTGTCTCAGGACAAAACGCCAATAATTCGGTACGGGTTACTGATGAATTTATGCAGGCGGTTATGGAGCAATCTCCATGGAATCTAATCCAGCGCCGGGATGGAAAAATCAAAAAAACCGTTCCCGCAACAGATTTGTGGGATAAGATATCATTTGCCTCATGGTCTTGCGCTGACCCTGGCCTGCAATTTCATGATACCATCAACAGTTGGAACACCTGTTCAAATTCCGGAGACATTACCGCCTCGAACCCCTGTTCTGAATATATGTTTCTTGATGATACTGCCTGTAATCTTGCCTCATTAAATTTGAAGAAGTTTTCACACGAGCCGGGCAAATTTAATGCAGATGAGTTTCAACATGCCAGCAGGTTATGGACGATTGTTCTGGAAATATCTGTAACCATGGCCCAGTTCCCGGCAAAAAACATTGCGCTTAGGTCTTATCAATTCCGCACACTTGGCTTGGGCTTTGCCAATATTGGTGGTCTGCTAATGAGCAGCGGAATTGCTTATGATTCAGATGAAGGACGGGCTTTGGCCGGGGCAATAGCATCATTGCTAAGCGCTCAAAGCTATCTGACGTCTGCTGAACTGGCCCGTGATCTGGGGCCGTTTACAGAGTTTGAAAAAAATCGCGAACCAATGCTGCGGGTTATCTCAAATCATGCACTGGCAGCAGCAAACACCCCTGATAAGGTATATGACGGACTTGCCATAACTCCGGCCAGCCTTGACCATGAACATTGCCCTGTTTCCGGCTTAAGCGAATTGTCTGCGCAAGTCTGGCAAAGTGCTTTGGAAGCGGGAGGCAAATACGGGTTTCGCAATGCACAGGTCAGCGTGATTGCGCCTACTGGCACTATCGGCTTGATAATGGATTGCGATACCACTGGAATCGAGCCTGATTTTGCTTTGGTTAAATTCAAGAAACTGGCCGGCGGCGGCTATTTGAAAATCATCAACCGCTCGGTACTTGATGCGCTACAGGCTCTTGGTTACAGCAAGCAGAAACGCGATGAAATTGCCAGATATGCAGTTGGTACCGGCACATTAAAAGACGCGCCCTTTATCAATCATGAAACCCTAAAGGCAAAGGGGCTGACCTCCCATGAGCTTAAAAAGGTCGAGGGTGCTTTGGCCGATGCCTTTGATATTCGCTTTGCATTTACCAGATGGACACTGGGTGATG
>JALSYJ010000079.1 GCA_027071965.1 Robiginitomaculum sp.
ATCGACATGCCGATAAATGACTTTTATGCCACCAGTAGGATGATCACTATCAGGACAAAGGTAATAGATAGTCATTCTTGCTCCTGCAGGCTTCCACCCGACGATGCCAGCAAACCTGCCACCAGATGGGAGGGTATTGCCACATAGTCCCAACCTGACGGATCAGTATTCAGACCAATGGTGTCAATGAGCACGAATTGGATGAAACGTTCTCGTACTTTCTCGATCCGCATAATGGAATAGTCCATTTCACGAAAAAAAACTTCCAGAAGCTGATTCTTTGCCAAAGTGGACGCCTCGTCAACCATGCACAGGATTTCCAGCAAAACAGGTGGCTGGTGCTTCCGAATCATAGCGCTCATGCTCTTGAGGACTTCTATCTCCCCCCCTTCGACATCAATCTTGACAACGCCTGGTTCCGAGTCACTCAAGTACCGTGCAGCATCCGTGAAAGGCAATACCGGAACCGCTTGTCTGAAAACCACTGGGTGATTAGGCCTAAACTTGGGATCTGTCACCAAAGATGCTCCGCTATCGACTCGGTTGTCTTCCGTGTAATAGATAAGATCTAACAGTCCTTGAGAATCACTGAGCCCTATGGATCATGAGAGTTTGCTCAAAGTTATTCGCCAGAATCAATTCTTGCATATACGCCGCACAGGCAGGATTTGGCTCAAAACCAAGATAAGGGGTTGATTGCGATACGGCCCGTAGCTTGAGAAGGGTTTGGCCGATATTTGCGCCAACGTCGATGAAAGTGCCTGGCTTGAGGGGAAGTAATCGTTTTAGGACCTCCACCATCCACATTTCAGTCATAAATGCATTTTGATCGCCTATTCCCCTAATAATGGGAATTCTGAAAGGCACACTGTTGATGCAGAATGTCAATGTCAGGTTCAGTTTTTCCAGCAGCGATGTCTGTTTCAGTAGTCGAAGCATCCAGTGCTTGAATCTTGGCGCTAAGCGCCAGTAAATGGATTTCATGTTTTTGGCTCCTGGGATTTAGCCAGCTATCTTTTGAATCGCCATAACACCCTTCGATCAAATTCATGGCGCATGCGGCATTTGAAGCCCTTCCAACCAGAGAATTTTACGCCTTGTTGCAACTGCCGAAGCCGATCAATCTGAGTCCATTTTGTTGACGTGCGGGAGTGTAACCACTGTTTTTCCTTAACTATGCATTCCAATTCGTTCAGGAAATCTGCGCGCTGCGCTTTCCTATGGTAAGCCGCTGCATCAATTGCCGCCTTGCCCCCTATCTCTCGCCTAATGTTCGCGTCATATGCAAGAACTCTCATCCAATCTGCGGCCTCACTAACGCGTGGTTCAGCCCATTTCGCTTTATTGCGGAGCTGGAAAGGGCCATCGGCCCCCATGCCGGAGTATGGAATAAGGTCGTAACCAACCAAGCATGAGTTGGCATGCTTCATATAGGACATATTTCCAGACCATGCTGTAGCAATCACAGGTTTACCTAATAGCATGCTTTCAAGCGGACCCAAGCCCAGGCCTTCCGATCGGTGCAGGGAAACAAATACATCGCAACTCGCATAAAGGCTGAGGACTTCCGAGTAAGGAAGAGACTGAGACAGGATATGAATGCGGGGATCGTTTGCGCACTGCTGCCTAAGTTGCTGGACAAGCGCTCCAGGATCACAATCTTCGGTCTTAACGTCTGGGTTATTAAGCTTAACGACGAGATGAGCGCCCTCATCCCTAACCGGGAACGCTGAAAGAAATGCATCGATTACTGCAAATGGATTTTTACGTGCGGGGTCATGGTGAGGATCAAAGCTGCAAATAAACAAGACGCAGTCAGGCGGAAGACCAAATCTTTCCCGCGACGGGACGATGCCGGAAGGCAGGTACAATGGATGCTTGCACTCGATTGTGAGCGTGTCCCGCACATTGGTGTCGAAAATGTGTTTGACAAACCCGGAGCCGCAAACAAGCACATCTAATAGTGCAAGCGCCTCGGCATGGTGATCCGGTATAGATGTAACCTCGTACCAGATCAGACCAACATTTAGACGCTCACCAGAGAAGATATCCGGGGACGATTTAAGCAATAGCGGTGAGAGCTGATACAGCGCGACAAAAAACATGTTGACGGAGTACGGTAACTCACTCCCTGCCGGTATGACCAAAGGTTGAAATTCAAAATCCCGGCCACTCTCAGAGCGGCCAAAGTCGATATCATGAACTGCGACTGGCACCCCTTTTTCCTGAAATAGCTTGATAAACTGGCGCGCAGTAATGCCCAAGCTGACATTACTGCTTACATAGCCAATTACATTGATGCCAAAAGGACGTGTCATGCGCTTATGCTTTTTTTTGCTGCCAACGGAGGGTTCTAACCTTGGGCGGACAGTCCCCGAACCTGCCCAGGTAATAGTCACGCAGAGCCATCAGCGTAGCCTGGTTTATTGGATCGGCCAGGTTTCGCCGCATTGTCTTCAGCCAAGTGGTAAGCGACCACAGCAATTTTTTTAGGAACGGGGCATTTGTTTCCGGAATACTCCATATTGGCAAAATAATGCGGCGGAGAGTACGAAGACTTTCTTTATGCAGACTAATTCTGGCTGACCGAGAGATGTGCTTTTTTGCCCAAAGCAGCTTGTTGCGGATCATAAAATAGTTAAAAAGTGGAGTGTCGGCACCGCCAAAAGACGAAGAAATCTTGTGCCAAAGCTTGGCATCAGAAACAACAATACATTTGTGGCCGCTCGCCCTTGCTCTATAACACCAGTCCGTTTCCTCATACGAAAGGAAGAAGTGTTCATCTAGTAGACCAACTTCCTTGAATGTCTCGGCGCCAGCGAATAGTGCGCACCCGGTTATGTAATCCACTTCTGTTACGCGATTGAATTCAGTGGAATCTGGCTGACCATGTCCAATATGCTCGAAACTGTTTGACCCACTGTTCCATTGGCCACCAGCAAACCAGAGCTTCTCTGGTTCGTCGTGGAAAAAAATTTTTGCGCCCAAAATAGAACCCACGGGTAGGAGTTTCTCTGCATTTATGAATGCGCTTAGTAAATCAGTAGCGACGACGGTATCGTTATTAAGTAACAAAACATAATCCGCGTCATGCTCAAGTGCCCAACGAATGCCGACGTTGTTCCCGCCCGCATAACCCAGGTTGGCGCCGGTTTGCAAGAGAGTTATGTCCGGATATTGCCTCGCAATGGCATCTAGTGAATCATCAGTGGAGCCATTATCTACCACAACCAACTTATAGTTCGGGTAATCTAGCTGTTTGACTGTGGCCAAACACTCAAGCGTATCTTCCTTGCCGTTCCAGTTGAGAATGATAACGTATATAGTCGGATTGTCTTTATTATTTTCCACTTAACTGACTCTTCGATTGTATTTTTTTGACACAACTTTGAGGTTGATTCCAATACGCTTCTAAGGAAAAAACACCATCACGATTTGCAGCAGACAGATACTCATCCCCTTCCT
Organism: Robiginitomaculum sp.; assembly: GCA_027071965.1. Taxonomy (GTDB): domain Bacteria; phylum Pseudomonadota; class Alphaproteobacteria; order Caulobacterales; family Maricaulaceae; genus Robiginitomaculum_B. The sequence continues at coordinate 3,466 of JALSYJ010000079.1, forward strand.
TTACCAAAAAAGGCAATATATTTTCTGCATAAAAGATTGTGCCTGCTGCAAGTCCACTAGTAACACCTAAGCGAAGTGAATACACACCGGGGAGAAGTGGAATTTTTCTTAATTTGAGATTTACAACATACTCTCCTGGATCCAGGGTCTCTATATTGAGCTGCTGCTCACTGTTATGTGTGGTGAGGTACAAAAAATCTGTTGTATGGATACCAACCCCAAAAGTGGCATTGGTCAATGGGCGGAGCACACGAAAATGTAGTGAAATGGTTACATCTCCTTTATGGCAAACACTTTTAACAGATTTCCCAATGTCATCTAGTAAGTCCAAATCAATTAATTCAAAATCCCCCGAAGTTTGTATCCCTTTCAAGCTTCTACAAGTTTTCTTTTGCAAAAGTATTTTTTCGTCACTCTGCCCATAGAATTTATCACAGACAAATTTTGGATCTGCATCAGCAATTATTTTGCCTTTACCAAGAAGAACAACACGGGAGCATAATCGCTGAATCTGACGAATATTGTGACTCACCAGTAATACTGTCTTTCCTTGACCATTAATTAGCTCTTCCATACGGTCAAAACATTTCCGCTGAAACGCCAGGTCACCCACCGCCAGCACTTCATCCACAATAAGAATATCCGCATCCATACTGGTTGCTATAGAAAAGCCTAACCTTACAGTCATCCCCGAACTATATCTCTTAACTGGCGTATCGATAAACTGTTTCAGTTCAGAAAACTCTATAATTTCATCCAGTTTTTGATTTATAACTTTTTTAGGTATGCCAAGGATTGCGCCATTAAGAAAGATATTCTCCCGCCCTGTCAGTTCCGGGTTTACACCGGCGCCCACTTCAATAAGCGGAGCAATA
>JALSYJ010000080.1:0-3836 GCA_027071965.1 Robiginitomaculum sp.
CCGGCAAATCCAACTGGCCGGTATTTCAAACCAAATACTGTAAATTGGGTGTGTATATTTGTTATGATCGCCATTTCCCCGAAGGCTGGCGGGCTTTGGCGTTAAATGGTGCTGAATATATCGTAAATCCATCGGCGACCGTTGCTGGACTTTCGGAATATCTGTGGAAGCTGGAACAACCGGCATCAGCGGCTGCCAATGGCTGTTATATCGGCGCCATCAACCGCATTGGCCGCGAGCAACCGTGGGACATTGGCGAATTTTACGGCCAAAGCTATTTCGTAAATCCACGCGGTCAAATCGAGGCCGAGGCCAGCCGCGATAAGGACGAATTACTGATCCACGATATGGATATGAGCATGGTGCGCGAAGTGCGTAATCTCTGGCAGTTTTTCCGCGATCGTCGCCCAGATACCTATGGAAAACTTACGGATAGTGAGTGAGGATTTTGATATGAACAAAATATTGGTTGCGGCAATTACCATCCTTGTTCTTGTCAGTTGCTCCAACCAAGAGGAAAAGGAGCAAATAGCACAAAGCCAAACCGAAACTTTGTTGTGCGAAACTAGCCCAACTACGGAGTGTCTTTTGGATCTGGCGATCCATGCCGTCAACAGCCTTTCATTGGATGCAGAGCCTTACTTATTGTTATCCAATATTGCTTTGGTACAAGCGGCAGCCGGTGACGAAGCTGGTGCACGAAAGACAATAAAATCAGCTTTAACAATGGTTAATGGCTTTTCAAGCGATTTTGCACGTGCTTTTTCGTTAGGTTGGATCGCTGTCACGCAAATGGATATCGATGACAAACCCGCAGCTCTGGAAACGTTAAAATCAGCTCACATCATCGCCAACAACATTACGGATGATTATTGGCGCGCTGTTGCGCTTGAGGATATCACGAAAGCTTATGCGACTCTTGGGTTGTTTTCTGAAGCTTATAAAATTGGTAACAATATTAAAGATGAAATTTTTCGTACCAGAGCATTATCTTTTCTTGTTCGATCACAAGTAAAAGCTGAATTGTTCTCTGAGGCACTCACAAGCGCCAACAGCATTACAGATCGTGCTTTTCGTGCTTCTGAATTGGCTAATATTGCTTGGGCACAGGCGAAATCCGGTTTATTTTCTAAAGCTCTGACCACTGCAAACAGTATTGCAGGTGGCGATGAGCGTGCTTCTATATTGACAAATATTGCTTGGATACAAGCAGAAGCCGGTGATAAACTCGCCGCCTCAAAAATACTAAAATTAGCAATTACAGCTAGCAACAACATTGCCGACAGTGATGCGCGAGCTTCTAAGACAGTCGATATTGCTTGGGTGCAAGCAAAAATTGGTGACAAATCCGCAGCTATGCAAACGTTGAAATCCGCGCTCACAGCCGCTAACAGCATTAAGAGTGATTATCGTCGTTCTTCTGCATTGGTTGCAATATCTAGGACTCAAGTAAAAGCCGGAGATCAACCGGGCGCGTTGAAAATATTGAAATCAGCAATTGAAATGGCGAATGACATTGCACATGACAAAAGCCGGTCTGTGGTGTTTGCTGATATTGCTTGGGCGCAAGCGGTAGCAGGTTTATTTTTAGAGGCTCTTACAACAGCAAGCAATATTACAGATCAGGTTTCTGATCGTGATTCTGCGTTCGTTAGTATCGTTCAGGAGCAAGCGGCAGCCGGGTTATTCTCGGAAGCGATCACAACAGCTAATCGTATTGCCATTAACAATATTGAGGGCGATAATAGTTATACTTCGGCATTAATTAGCGTTGCAACAGCGCAAGCGAAAGCCGATGATGATTTAGGCGCTAGAAAGACGATACAATTAGCAATCATCGCCGCCAAAAACGTTACAGATAATCTTACACGATATTTTGCGTTTAGGGATATTGCAGCAGCGCAGGTAGAAATCGGCGACAAAGCTGGCGCGATAAAGACAATCAAATTAGCTGTTCCGACTGTCAATAAAATTGAAAGTGATAAAATACATGCTTATGCGCTGATCGACATCGCTGGAGCGCTTGTCGAATATACCGAGGAATAATTGCGGGTGCTACCTTGCTTTTGCGTCGATTGATGTAATGCGTTAAATTTACTATGTGTTGTTAGTGCGCGGGTCATCTTTGGGGGGCGAAATGCGATGCTGAAGCTGAAGCATCTAAAACCATTTTGGTGTTTGATGCTTCGGGCAGTATGTGGGGTCAAATTGCCGGCGAGCCAAAAATCACTATTGCCAGATCCGTGCTGCAAACAATGCTTGCAACTTGGCAGCCGCAAACCGAATTGGGGCTGATTGCCTATGGTCACCAGCGCAAAGGCGATTGCTCGGATATTGAACAAATAATTGAGCCTGGCCCGGTGGATGCCAAAGCGTTTACTGCGGCGGTAGAGGCCCTACACCCGAAAGGTAAAACCCCGCTTTCTGCTGCGGTCAAGCAGGCAGCGCAGACACTGAAGTACGAGGAAAACAAGGCTACAGTTATTCTGGTAACAGATGGCTTGGAAACCTGTAATGCCGATCCGTGTGCTGTGGCCAGCGAGTTGGAAAAACTTGGGGTTAATTTTACCACCCATGTTGTTGGGTTTGATCTGTCAGACAAAGAATCCAAGGCTTTGCAGTGCATTGCGGACAATACCGGCGGCCAGTATTTTTCCGCATCAAATGCCGCCGAATTAAATGATGCCATGCAAGTGGTTTCAAAGGCGGTGACCAAAGAATTTAACTTGTTGGTTCGCGGTAAAGTCAAAAAACAATCCGCAGTACTTGGTGATGACGTAGACTGGAAGGTTTATGCTGTTAAGGACGGTAAATTGGCAGAGAACTATACTACCTATTCATATGCGGCGCAGGCTGTTTTTTCACTACCCGCAGGCAAGTACCGCATCAAGGGCATCTATGACGGCAAAGAATACACCCGCGATATTGTGATCACAGCCGGTAAAACCCAAACCATCGTGATGCAGTTCCAGTAAACTAGCCCTTGGTTCTGGCCTATGCTTTAATTGCGGCCTAAAGTGAGGCCGGGGAGGGCGTAAGCATGAGCAAATTTATCAAGGACGCAGACAGCCTGCTATATAATTCTGATATGGCTCCGGCTTCTGATGATGAACGAACATGGGGCATGTGGTCATTTGCGTCGCTTTGGGTGGCAATGGTGGTTTGTGTGCCGACCTATATGCTCTCTGGCGGTCTGGTTGCCGCTGGTATGAATTGGTGGCAGGCGGTGTTGACCGTATTTTTGGGCAATGCGATAGTTTTGATCCCAATGGTTCTTATTGGCCATATGGGAGCCAAATACGGAGTCCCATTCCCAGTGTTGCTGCGCTCGGCCTTTGGTACCAAAGGCGCCAAAATCCCGGCAATCATGCGCGGATTAGTGGCCTGTGGTTGGTTCGGTATCAATACATGGGTTGGTGGTTCGGCGATTTATGTGATCTTGAATGCGCTTACCGGCGATATGTTCAAAGGCGCAGATTTGCCGATATTAGGCATTGATCTGGCACAAACCGTTTGTTTTCTGGTTTTTTGGGCGATGCATTTATATTTCATCCAAAAAGGTACTGAAAGCATCAGATGGCTGGAGACTTTGGCCGCGCCGTTTCTTCTAGTTATGGGGCTGGCATTATTGGCCTGGGCCTATGTGCAGGCTGACGGGTTTGGAGAGATGCTGTCGGCTCCATCACAATTTGTCACTGGCGGGGCGAGAGAAGGCCAGTTCTGGCAGGTATTTGCCATATCGCTTACGGCCATGGTCGGGTTTTGGGCAACGATTGCCTTAAACATTCCTGATTTTACACGGTTCGCAAAGTCGCAAAGCGATCAAATACTGGGAC
>JALSYJ010000080.1:3846-4315 GCA_027071965.1 Robiginitomaculum sp.
CGCATGGCTTTGTTCGCATTTATTTCGGTGGCGGTAACATCGGCAACGGTGCAAATTTATGGCGAGGCAATATGGAACCCGGTGGAGCTGGCCGGGCGCATGGGCGGCATTGGGGTAATTTTTGCGCTAATTGCTCTGGTGGTGGCAACCTTGAGCACCAATCTGGCGGCCAATGTGGTGGCTCCGGCTTATGGGTTCTCCAATCTGGCTCCGTCGAAAGTATCATTTCAAATGGGCGGTTATATCACTGCTGCCATTGGGATTTTGATCTTTCCGTGGAAGCTGGTTGAGGACGCAGGGGCTTATATATTTACGTGGCTGGTTGGATATTCAGCCTTGCTCGGGCCAATTGCCGGCTTGTTGATTGCCGATTATTTCATCTTGCGTAAAACCGAGTTTAAGCTGGAAGATTTATTCCGTCATGATGGTATTTATGGCCAGAATAACGGCTGGAACAGTGCCGGATTGA
>JALSYJ010000081.1 GCA_027071965.1 Robiginitomaculum sp.
TTGGCTCGGTATCATTGTATCCTGATATTAAACCGCAAACCACAATACGGCCATTCACATTCATTGCCTCTAAGGCCGCCACCAAATGATCGCCGCCGACATTTTCAAAATATACATCCACGCCTTCTGGCGCGGCGGCTTTTAATGCTCGGATCAAATCGCCCTGGGTTTTGTGATCCTTGTAATTGATGACCTCATCAACACCGACTGACTTTAGCCAATCGCATTTTTCTTGAGAGCCAGCAGAACCTACTACGCGGCAACCTTTGATCTTGGCAATTTGGCAAACCAGTGATCCTACCGCGCCAGCAGCACCGGATACAAATACGGTTTCACCCTCTTTTGGTTGACCTATTTGCAGCAAACCTCCCCATGCGGTTAAGCCCGGCATGCCGGCTACACCTAGAAAAGCCTGTTCGGGTAGCCCAAAAGTTTCCAGCTTTTGTAAGCCCTCACCATTAGAAACAAAAGCTTCACGCCAACCCATCATTGAAAGAACCAGATCACCTTCGGCAAACTTGTCATTATTGGAAGCAATGACTTTTCCCACTGCATGTCCTTCTAATGGCTGGCCGATCTGAAAAGGTGGAACATAGCTTTTGCGATCAATCATCCGCCCGCGCATATATGGGTCAACAGACATCCATGTGTTGTGAACCAGTAGTTCGCCGTCTGTAATATCCGGCAAGCTTACTTCCACCAGTTCAAAGTTTTCGGCTGTAGGCAGGCCAACTGGCCTGGAGGCTAATCTGATTTCGCGCGAAGTAGTGCTCATTGGATTTCTGTTCCGTGCTTATTGAGGGTTTGTGCACTGGAACATATAGACGAAATGCCTGCTGTCAAAGCGCTTGTTAGGAAAGTTTCATCAGAGAATGGAAAGAAACCGTCATACTTATTGACTATTGGGGTGATTGTGCTTGACGGCGATGACTGGCACAAAGTAGGCGGGACACAGTTAGGCAGATTTGTAATGGATAAGAAAAAACTGCGTGTTGGTATCGCCGGGGCTGGGATCTTCGGTGGATATCATGCTTCTAAAATGGTCGCGCACCCTATGGTCGACTTTGTTGGTGTTTATGATCCTCTGCATCCCGAAAGGGCAGTTGATCTGGCAAATCGTTATGGAGCAAAGGCCGTTACCAGCCGCGATGAACTGATTGATGTGGCCGATGCTCTGGTTATCGCCAGTCCGGCCAGTGCTCATGGTCGTCAGGGTGTTGATGCTTTAAAAAACAACTTGCATGTTCTGGTGGAAAAGCCACTTGCCACCGATATGGAGACAGCCCGTGAGATGGTTGCTCTTGCCGAGCAAAAACAATTAGTGTTGCAAGTAGGTCATCAGGAACGATTTGTTTCACAGGCAATTGGCCTGTTTGATGTGCCTGAGCAACCCGTTCGCATCAAGGCAAAGCGGGTATGTAATTATAGTGAGCGCGGCACAGATGTCAGCGTTACACTTGATTTAATGATACACGACCTTGAACTGGTTACGGCTATGACAAAGCAAATGCCGGTGCACACTTATGCAAAAGCCAAAACAGGCCCAAGTGGAGGTATTGATGAAGCCATAGTGCGCTTTGTTTACCAAGGCGGGCTTGAGGTTGAGTTGCTGGCATCGCGTATGGCTGAGGCTCCGGCTCGTACCATGGAGATTCAATACCCAAGCGGCATAGTCCGTGTGGACTTCTTAACCCGAAGCTTAATTCATGATACTCCCTTTGCCTTGAATACTGATTTTTCTGTGCATCCAGACGCTTCTGACAGTCTTGGAGCATCGGATAATGCATTCATTAAGGCAGTGCTACATGGCACCAGCACGCCTGTGTCCGGGGTCGATGGAGCCAAAGCCCTGTCTTTGGCCCTTGAGGTCGATCAGGCTCGGCTTCTTGCTGCCGATATTGCTGTTTGACGATTTGATCATCAGTGCGCTACACCCTCACTTATGAGTGAGGAAATCAATATTCTGTCTGCCCAGTTAAATCCTATTGTCGGGGATCTGGACGGAAATACAGCCAAAATACGACATGCTCGCAGTGCAGGTGCCAAAAGCGGTGCAGACCTGATAGTGTGTACGGAAATGGGGGTGGTTGGTTATCCGCCGGAGGATCTGGTTCTAAAACCTGCTTTGGTTCGCGATGCAATGAACAAGGTTCGTGAATTAGCTGCTGATACTGCAGATGGCGGCCCGGCCTTGCTGGTGGGGGCGCCATGGCTTGCAGGTAAAAACCTCTACAATTCGGTATTTCTTCTGGATGAGGGCAAAATTATTGCCCGCCATGACAAGGTTAAACTGCCAAATTACCGGGTATTTGATGAAAAGCGGGTGTTTAGCCCCGGTGCCATGCCAAAGCCTGTACTGTGGCGCGGCATCAAGCTGGGTCTGCCGGTTTGCGAAGACATATGGTTTCCTGAAATACCGCAATATATGGTAGAGCAGGGCGCACAAATCCTGATCAGTTTGAATGGATCTCCGTTTCGCAACTCAATTTCCGATATTCGCCATCAAGCCTTTCGGACTTGGTCAGAAGCTGCAAATGTTCCGTTGGTTTTTGTTAATCAGGTAGGGGCGCAGGATGAGCTGGTATTTGATGGAGCCAGTTTTTCCTATGATGCATCTGGTAAAATTGTTCAGCAATTACCAGCTTTTAGCGAAACCTTGTCTTTGGCCCATTGGAGATATGAGCAAAATCAGTGGCAGTGTAAAAGCGCGGAATTAGCCCTCTTGCCGGATATGCTGGAAAGCCGTTGGCGAGCTTTGGTTCTTGGTGTTGCTGATTATGTGAACAAGAATGGTTTTGCAGGTGTGGTGCTTGGTTTATCCGGCGGTGTGGATTCAGGCTTAACGGCAGCGTTGGCGGTTGACGCATTGGGAGCTGATCGGGTCTGGTGTGTGATGATGCCCTCAAAACACACCTCTGATGAGAGTTTGCAAGATGCGCAACAATGTATCTCTTATTTGGGTTGTCGCTATGACACCATTGATATTAGCGAAACAATTGACGCCTTGCACAAGGCATTGTCTCCGCTGTTTTTGGACACGGACACCGACACCACCGAAGAAAATCTGCAATCAAGAGCCCGGGCAGTATTATTGATGGCTTTGTCTAATAAATTTGGACACATGGTGCTGACTACCGGTAATAAGTCTGAAATGGCAGTAGGCTATGCCACATTATATGGCGATATGTGTGGTGGCTATAATGCACTAAAGGATATTTACAAGACCGATGTTTTTACCCTGGCTAATTGGCGTAATAGTCATTATCCAAAAGGCATGCTTGGCCCTGCCGGGACAGTAATTCCGCAAAACATGATTGATAAGCCACCAACGGCTGAGTTGCGTGATAATCAAAAAGACGAGGACAGCCTGCCGCCATATGATGTGCTGGATAATATGTTGATGGCTTTGGTTGAGGGTGAGGCAGAAACTTCTTCTTTGCTTTTACAGGGGCATAGCGCCGAGGATGTGCGTCGGATTGAGCATTTGCTTTATCTGGCTGAATATAAACGCAGGCAGGCCCCGCCGGGGGTGAAAATAGGTGATAGAAATTTTGGCCGGGATCGACGATACCCGATAACCAATAAATATCGTGACCGTAAAGAAAACCTCAATTCCAACATTAAGAAACAGGAATAAAAATTGTTCAAATCATTGCTAATTGCCAATCGTGGTGAAATTGCCTGCCGGATAATGGATACGGCGAAGCAAATGGGTATTCGTACCATTGCTGTTTATTCAGATGCCGACATCCTGTCTCGCCATGTACGTCTTGCTGATGAGGCGGTGCATATTGGGCCTCCAGAGGCTGCAAAAAGTTATCTTGATGTAGAAAGAATACTGGCAGCCGCACGCAAATCCGGTGCCGAAGCCATTCATCCCGGTTACGGTTTTTTGTCGGAAAACCCGGAATTTGCCGAGGCATGTACTGAGGCCGGTATTACCTTTATTGGGCCAAATGCAATCTCTATGCGCCAGATGGCACTAAAGGATCAGGCCAAAAAACTGATGGAAAATTCTGGAGTTCCGGTAACTCCGGGTTATCACGGTGATAATCAGGATGACGAGGCTTTGGCCAAAGCTGCGGATGGTATTGGTTATCCGGTTCTGATCAAGGCAGTAGCTGGCGGCGGTGGCCGTGGGATGCGTCTGGTTGAAACGGCTGATGATTTTGATGAGCAACTTATTGCGGCGCGCCGGGAATCCCTGTCGGCTTTTGGTAATGACAAGGTGTTGCTTGAAAAGTTTATCCAAAATCCAAGACATATTGAAGTGCAGGTATTTGGT
>JALSYJ010000082.1 GCA_027071965.1 Robiginitomaculum sp.
CCCCTGTTCCACCAGTTTCCCGGCCTCTATCACCAATATCATATCAGCATCAGAAATAGTGGATAATCTGTGCGCAATCACCAGTGACGTTCGGCCCCTGGTTGCATCATTCAATGCCAGTTGCACCTCGCTCTCGGTTTCAGAATCAAGGCTTGAAGTAGCTTCATCCAGCACCAGAATTGCCGGATTTTTCAAAATTGCCCTGGCAATTCCAACCCGTTGTTTTTCGCCGCCGGACAATTTTAAGCCGCGCTCGCCCACCCTGGTGTCCAGCCCATCGGGCAGGCTGGCAACAAAATCAGTCAAATGAGCATCAGCCAGAGCTTTTGCTATTTGCTGCTCGCTTGCATCCGGACGGGCATAGGTCACATTAAAGCGCAAACTATCATTAAACAGAGCCACTTCCTGCGGAACCAGGGCCAAGCCTTGACGCAATGATTTTTGCTGTACTTTACAAATATCCTCGCCATCAATCAAAATACGCCCACTATCTGGGTCATAGAACCTGAATAATAGTTTCAGGATTGTGGACTTGCCGGCACCGCTCGGACCAACAATACCTGCTTTGGCTCCGGCCGGTACGGTAAAGCTAATATCACAAAGGCCATCATTGCGCCCCTCATGGGTAAAGCCAATGTTTTGGAAACAAACCTGTCCCTCACGAATTTTGAGCTCCACAGCCCCATCTTCATCAGCCACATCCGGGTTGCGCGATACTAATTGATCCAGATTTTCCAGATCAACAGCCCCTTGCTTAATCTCGCGCCAGGCAAAACCCAAAATTCCCAAAGGGCGATAGATATTAAGCAGGATCAGCATGACCGCAGTCATATCTCCAACCTGCAAACTACCGGCCCGCACCATCATCCCGGCCATTAACACTACTGAAAACAGGCCCAGCCCCATTAATAACTCTTGTCCCGAGTTCAAAAAAGACAATGATCTCATCACTTTGACCATTTGTCTGCTAAACACGCTATAGGCTTCGCCAAACCGTTCTGACTCCCGCTCTTCTGTGGCAAAGGCCTTAACCGTCTCAAAGTTAGTCAGCGAATCCAGCGCCCTTCCCCGCAAATCATTATCCGCCTTGTTCATTGCCCGGCGCTGTCTTACCCGCCATTCAGTGACCCAGAGCGTAAAGGCTGCATAGCCACCGACAGTCAGCACTGCAATTACTGAAAACCCAATGCCATACCGAACAGCCAGAACAACAGCCGCCAGAATAAGCTCAATCAGGGTGGGAACAATATTAAAAGCCAAAAACCTGAGCAGATAATCAATAGCATTAGAGCCACGCTCAATCACCCGGTTCAAGGATCCGGCTTTGCGCGTTAAATGAAATTGTAGGGAAAGAGAACTGGCATGGGCAAATGTATTTACCGCAGTTAAGCGCACCGCAGCCTGACTCACTTCAGCAAATAGTCCATCGCGAATTTGCGGAAAGGCTACGGCCAGAAATCTCGATAAAGACCATGCCGCCAGCAATAAAATCATGGATTTTACGGCCACGCCATCAGCCTGACTGGCAAGAGCATTTACAGCATCGCCAAAAAACACCGGAGATATCACTGCAAATAGTTTGGCAATCAGAGTTAATATCACTGCAATAGCCATTATTGGCCGGTATTTTCGCAGATCTGGCTCCAACAATAAGCCAAATACCCGCCGCAAAGCCGGGCCGATTTTACCATCAGCCTTTGGTTCCTTATTTATAGCACTATCAGCCCTCATCACTGCAAGATGATGGCGATTATACAAAGTGCAAGGCTATTTTTCGTTTTATCTGTTTTTTGTCTGATAATCTCGGGCTAATATCCTAGCCCGGTGTCTTGCTGTTTTCATCTGGAATTGCAAATACCTGCCCCGGATAAATTAGATCAGGGTCTCTGATTTGATCGGCATTAGCTGAGTAAATTACCGTATATTGCCAACCACTGCCGTAAAGTTTTCGTGCAATACGCCATAGGGAATTTCCCGGTTGCACAATTACGCTTCCCTCATCAGCCAAAACGATTGTCTCTGGATCGGCCCGCTCAAACGGCAGGCTTAACACAGCGCCAACCCGACCAGACTTTTCTATTTCATCTATCTGTAACTGATGCACGCCTTTGCTGATTGGGGCCCGGCTTACCAATACCCATCGCCCGGTCTCATCGGCTCTGGCCTCGCCAAGTAATTTACCGTCAGAACTGATACGGACCTCATTTCCCGGCTTTGCAAGCCCGGCAAAGATAACGCCGCCCTGCTGATCATAGTCGATGGTCTCCAAGACCAGAGAGCCGGATTTTGGCCTTGTATCAGGGTCCTGAAGAACCCTGCTGGCACCACCTGGCGCACCCAGAACAACCAGAGGCAATCGACCACGGCCTTGTGGAATTGACACCACTACCACATGCTGTGAACGTATCTTTTGCCCGTCCTTGGTGGTTGCAATCAGGTAAAGCTCAAGATTGCCTTCCGGTAAAGGATCGGCAAGTATCATTGACCATGTTCCATCTAGCCCGGCCAGTGTATGCGCCAGTTCCTTATCCTGCACCATAAGGGCCACACGTGAACCAGATTCTGCCGTCCCTGCAACCACAGCGGTTCCGCCAAGGTCAACTCGCACAATATCAAAAGCAGGTGCTGAGCGCACCACATGCTCTTTTTCTTCACTGTCCGGGCTGGTTTCCACAACCGGCGGCGTGGAAGGCTTGGGACGAGATGCCAACCAAAAAACACCAATGGCAGCAATGCCTGTTACCAGAGCAGCTATAATAAACCCTCGAAAAGTGGACATTGGTTTTCTCTCCCGATCCGAATCATCTTAATTCAGCATTCCTTGGCATATCTGCCAACACTTAATCTTACTTTGTTTTTTGGAAAACCGCCATGACCAAACTGAAATCCATTTGTGTGTTTTGCGGCTCGCGCAGCGGAAATGACCCGCATTTTCTTGAACTGGCCAGAGAAATGGGCCAAGCACTGGCTGAAAATCAGATCCGTCTGGTCTATGGCGGTGGTGATATTGGACTAATGGGAGCCGTCGCCAACTCCTGCGCCGATGCTGGCGGTGATGTAATTGGAATTATACCTGAGTTTTTGCAGGAAAAAGAAATTGCTTTTGAACGGGGTGAACTGGAAATAGTCGATACGCTGCATAAACGAAAAGCAAGGATGGCTGAAGAGTCAGATGGATTTATTGTCCTACCCGGCGGCCTTGGAACCCTTGAGGAGGTTATTGAAGTGTTGAGCTGGGTTAACTTGCAGGAATTACAGCAAAAAATCGTACTTCTTGATAAGGATGGTTACTGGGACCCTTTGTTTACACTATTAGAGCACACGATAAAAACTGGTTTTACCGACCCGATTGTGCTGCAACAAGCCTTGCGCGCAAAAACTTGCGCCGAAGCTCTGAAAAAACTGGAATTATAGGCCATCCCATATTGAACCTAGCAGACCCATGCCATGCAGTCCGGAGCCTGCACCCGGTTCTGAATTTGAGGTCAAGGCATGGTTTGAGCGCTGCCCACAATTCTTGCGTTCGCAAATTCGGCAACCGGGGCCGATTTCGCTTGAATTTACCTCCCGCTCCTCGCCCAGCCTGCGCCCGTAAACTGTCTCCATGGCCCGAGTGGCAGCACAACCAATTACAGTGACTTGGGAGTAAGCCCCCCCCAAAGCCTCAGGATCATGGCGGCGTGTGGCAAATGCAACACTTAACAAGCGCTCACCATCACCCATTTGTACAAAATCAAAAACCGGATCAGGAGAAGCGGCCACAGCCTGCCAAATATTCCATTTTGGACAGGAGCCACCAAATTTGGAAAGACCAAATGATTGCGCGCCAAAGCGTTCAATCACAGTGCCGGCCCGATCAAAGCGCAGCAAAAACAAGGGCAGCCCCATGGCACCGGGCCGCCGCAAACAAACAAGCCTGCGCGCCATCAGTTCTATGCCCACATCAAAATGCAAGGCCAGCTTCTGTACATCATAGCTATATAATTCAGCCTGTTCGAGAACCTGCTTATAAGGAAGCAGTACCGCCATGGCAAAGTAACTGCTCAACCAGTCACAGTATAAATCAGCGGCCCTTGGACCAGCCTGCACAATATCAGGGTTTTGACATTTTTCGTCGAGCAGATCACGCAATTCAAGATGGGCTATTTGCATTGCCAATTGAAAACTTCGCTCATGAGGGCTTAACAGATCAGACAATATTACCCGGCGGGAATGGCGATCAAAGCGCCGTTTATAATGGCGCAGCACTGTCTGCGGAACCGAACGTG
>JALSYJ010000083.1 GCA_027071965.1 Robiginitomaculum sp.
CTGTTGGGTCAGGCGCTTGAACTGCAGGCGGCTGCCCACCAGACGATGAAGCTGCCTGCCATCGGCCATGGTCAGGGCCACCCCCGTCCACACCCGGTGTGCTCGCCCTGATAATAATTCAAGAAATTTTTGTGCTTCGGCTTCATCCGCAGGCTTGCCAAGAATACGCCGGCCCAGTCCAACCACCGTATCCGCACTTAATGCCAGATCAAAGCCATCAAGATCACAAGCTGCGCCCTTGGCCAGACAAAGCCGTAATGCCAATTCGCGCGGGGTTTCACCTGCAAGCGGGGTTTCATCAATATTTGTAATGCTGATTTGATCGGGCACGATATTAACGCGTGCCAGTAATTCCAGACGACGGGGGCTGCCGCTGGCCAAGAGCAGTTTCATACTATTTGAAGCGATAAGTGATGCGGCCCTTGGTCAGATCATAAGGAGTCATCTCCACCAATACCTTGTCTCCGGCCAATACCCGGATCCGGTTCTTACGCATTTTTCCGGCAGTGTGTCCGATGATCTCGTGGCCGTTTTCCAATTTAACCCGGAAGGTTGCATTGGGAAGAAGCTCGGTTATTTCCCCCTCAAATTCTAATAATTCTTCTTTTGCCAATTGTGCTTCCAATCCATATGTGTGCTGTAATGCGTCATGAATACATCAGATAATCAAGGCTATATAATCCTGAAACTCCTGATCGTCACTATGGTTTTGGGGTTTTTTTAGACAAAAAGCAAGACCCAAGCCGCTGGATTGTGAACCGGCATCTGTTCTGGCGCTTATTTGCTCGCAGGTGATGGAAATATTGCCGACGGACTTCAGCCTCAGACCACGCCAAATTGTTTCATGGTTTTAGCCATAGAGACGCTCATTTCCTCTAATGATCTTGGTTCAATACCAAGCATGTTTTTCAATTTGCTGTTATCAATTTCGGTTTTGTGCCCCAAATCCCGAGCCGCCAGACGAACGGTCTTGTCAAATATGGCAATCACCCGCACCATGAAATCCGGCAAAACTCCGGTGGGAGTGTGAAAACCATTTGCCGCCAGAGCCTTGGAAATATCTGCCATCCATGCTGATGGGGTTGCCAGCAAGAACCTCTCGCCTGCGGCCTCAGGGCGGATCATAGCCTGCAAATGTGCCTCGGCCACATCGCGCACATCAATCATTGCAAAAGCTATGCGCGGACAGGCCGGCATATCACGAGCCAGAAGCCGCCGCACTAACTCTCCTGATGTTGACCATGACTTGTCAAGTAATGGCCCAAGAACCGCGCCGGGATTAATCACCGATAGCTCCAGACCATTGGCCTCGTCGGATTCTACAAATTCCCATGCCGCCCGCTCGGCAATGGTTTTACTTTTGATATAGGCGCCGATATTGCTATTGGTATTTGTCCAGTCTTTTTCACTAAACGGGCCTGGTTCTCTATCCTGTTCGCCATAAGCCACCGCTGCCATTGATGAAGTTAGCACCACACGCTTTACCCCGGCATTGGCCGCAGCGCGCAAAGCCCGAAGCGCTCCATCACGCGCTGGTATAATTAACTCATCCTCATGTTTGGGTTCATTGCCTGGAAATGGCGAGGCCACATGCTGGACGAAGTCACAATTGGTCATAGCCTGATCCCAACCGGCGTCGGACATTAAATCCAGCTCGACAAAAGACAGGCCCGACACATCAGCATGCGCAGCCAAAGCAGTTTTTACCTCATCAGCACGAGACATGGAGCGAACAGATCCACGCACTTGCAGACCGGCATTTAACAGGCTGATTATGCAATGTTTGGCAATAAACCCCGTAGCACCCGTAACCAGAACAATTTGCGGTTTCGACATAATATCCCCCTGTTTGAGGTTTATTGTGTCATGCTGCTTTGCTCATTAGCAAGTACTGGTCACGCAATCTTGACCTGGTATTCAATTATTTATCTATGTTTTCAGCCAAAATCTGATTGCCCCGGCTCGCAGCACCGGAAACCCAGCGCCCGATCGGGGTCTGTGCCCCCCCAGAGGAGAACTTCTTGGCCGTGATCCACCAGATATACCAGTCCTTGCTGTCGGTTTCTTGTAATGGTACCGCAAAGGTAAATTCCTGCCACTTATAAGTCCAACTGGTTTCAGTGCCCGAAAGCGTAACATCACCACTTAGCTTAAACTCCACATCATCAAGTTTGATCTCGCTGCTTTTTCTTTCTCTGGTGATGATTTTATCGCTGGTAAGGACAATCCTGCCAAAGGGCCCAAATTCATATTTTGGCGCTTGCAAAATGGCCTTGGCTATTTTTAAGCGATTTTTGTCCTTGGACTTGGCTTTGGGCAGGCGTGATCCCGCAAGTGCCTGTTTGCGTTTAGCAGCAAAGTCGCTCTTTGTCCGCTGCCACAGGGAGATCAGGCTTTGCGCCCTATCCGTTGGTCGTCCCAAGGCTGTTTCTAAAAATAACGCCGATTGGACAATGGCCAGGTCACGATCCATTGCCTCTTGCATTTTTGCTTCGGCGCCCTTGCCAATAAACCGGTACTTGTCATCAGCAAGAGGTTGTAAGGCCAGCCGTAAGTTTAGGTTTTCTTCGACGATTTTGTTTTGGTGCTCCAACTGTGCGGCCATTGCCGGATAGCCTACCGCCAATTCCTTGAACGTCTGACTGTTCCATGAAGCTAAACGCCGTACATCGCCACTATCATAAGGGGCGCCGCTTTGCACAGTGCCGCGATTGTCCGGCAAATAGGCCAGAGGAGCAATAAATGCCAATTGTTTTTGGTTGTGTTCGGTCACGGTGCGTGCCGAAGCGGCGGCGGCCACCCATGCTTTGGCCTGTTGTTCATCAAAAGGAATAACCAGCGGCTTTGGTACCGGATATTTTCGTGCATTGGCTTCTATTTGGGCCAAGGCTTGTTGCACATCGCCTAGTTTTGCCTGTTGCTGCCTGGCGCGCTTTAGCTCATCAGTTAACGCCTTAGCCAGATAATTAAACTGTTTCCGCGCTTCGATAACGTCAGGGTCATTAACCTGCGGATAGCGCATCAAGGCGGTTTTGAACTGGGTAAAGCGTTTTTGAAATTTGGCAATATTGGCCGGGCTTTGAAATTCAGAAGGGCCGCTGGTTTTAATGTCGGCGCGCACTTCGGATATATTTTTGGCCAGTTTCTTTACCTGCACCCTTTGCCCCGAAACCAGAGGAGCCTGCCATGCTGCTACGACAATTTGCGCAGGTGCCACATGTGACACCGCGCTAAATGCCAGCACCAGACTAAACAAGATGAAAAATAATCGCATTATATCCTCTTAAAACCTAGCTGATCCGCTTTTGCCAAAATGCTAAATTCCTTATCTGCCGCATTTTAGGCGCAAAACCCATATAAGCCCATATATAGCAGCTTGCCATCACCATATTGGTGTATGGGTTCTGCCCTTTATCTTTTGCCTGATCTACGAACCAGACAAACATCAGCGGATATCAGATGGTGTGTTCAGCGCAGTCTTAACAATGGCTATAAATAGCTTTCGGCACGGGCCATAATTGCCCAATTGCGCTCGGTTTCCCCAAAAAACACTAGCCCACCTTCTGATCAAATTCGCCCACTTGCGGGTGATCTGCGAGCAGGGTTTCGATGTGATGAAACATTGCCACCATATTTTCGCGCGAGCTTGGGCTTTCCACCACCACCACCAAGTTCGGGGTATTGGAGGAGGCGCGAACCAGCCCCCATGTGCCGTCTTCAACGGTAAAACGAACCCCGTTTACCGTGACCACCGAGATCATTTTTTGACCCAAAACGGTCTTGCCTGCAGCAAAATCTGCTTCGACCTTGGCGGTGATTTTTTCCACCACTGCGTATTTTTCTTCATCGGCACAGGCCGGAGCCATTGATGGCGAGGCCCAGGTTTTGGGCAAATCGTCTTTAAGATCAGCCATGGATTTATCCGGATTACGATCCAGCATCGCCAAAATCGCCAAAGCTGTTACCAGTCCATCATCATAACCACGGCCAATGGGTGGACGAAAAAAATAGTGTCCGGATTTTTCAAAACCAGCGACCGCACCAAGTTCAGTTGTGCGGCGCTTGATATAAGAATGCCCGGTTTTCCAATAATCGGTTGTGGCACCATTGGCGCTCAGAACTGGATCCATGGCATAAATACCGGTGGATTTTACATCAGCCACAAATACCGGCTTGTCAAACTGTGCTGATAAATCTCTGGCCAGCATTACGCCGACTTTATCGGCGAAAATTTCTTCGCCGGTATTGTCAACCACGCCGCAGCGAT